>JBJEKB010000089.1:0-4101 GCA_051878395.1 Muribaculaceae bacterium | reverse complement strand
TACTATCCCGACCTTATTAATCCGCATTTCACTACAGGCATGGCGCTGGTTCACTCTCGTTTCAGCACCAACACATTCCCCACCTGGGGACTTGCCCAGCCTTTCCGTATGCTCGGGCACAATGGTGAAATCAACACCATTCAGGGTAACAGAATGTGGATGCACGCTCGTGAATGTGTCTTAAATCCCGAGATTTTCGCAGGAAAACAAGTAAAGCCGATTATTCAACCAAACATGAGCGACAGTGCCTCACTCGACAATGTGCTCGAGTTCTTTGTAATGTCTGGTATGTCGCTGCCTCACGCTTTGGCAATGCTTGTTCCGGAGTCATACAACGATAAGAACCCGATTTCTCCACAACTCAAGGCGTTCTATGAATACCACTCTATCCTCATGGAGGCTTGGGATGGCCCTGCCGCATTGCTTTTCAGCGATGGCAGATATGCCGGTGGTATGCTCGATAGAAACGGTTTGCGCCCCGCCCGTTATCTCATCACCAAAAACGACACAATGGTGCTTGCTTCCGAAATGGGTGTGCTTCCATTCGAGGCTTCGGAAGTTAAAGAGAAAGGCCGTTTGCGCCCCGGTAAAATGATGCTCGTAGATATGGAAAAAGGGCAAATTCTCACAGATAAGGAACTCAAAGAAGAACTTGCCGGAGAATTCCCATATCAAGATTGGCTCGCTAAGAACCGTATTATCCTCGACAGCATCAGCAGCGGACGTAAAGTGGAGAACAAGGTGGAGAACTTCCGCCGATTACTCGATATTTTCCTATTCAACCGCGAAGATGTCGAGCGTATCATCATGCCAATGGTTACCGAAGCCAAAGAGCCTATCAATTCGATGGGTAACGACACTCCGCTTGCTGTTCTCAGCGACAAACCACTGCCATTGTTTAACTTCTTCCGCCAACATTTTGCCCAAGTAACCAACCCGCCTATCGACCCGTTGCGTGAGCAACTTGTGATGAGCCTTGATAGTTATATCGGTGCTTTGAACATGGATTTGCTCAGCCCGAAGCAGGAATTGTGCAAAATGGTGGAACTTAAGCGACCGATCATTACCAATCGCGAACTCGATATCCTATGTAACTTGCGCTATAAGGGCTTCAACACTCGCAAAGTGTCGATGACTTTTGCAGTGAAAGATGGTGCCGAAGGACTTAAACAAGGTATTGAGAAGATGTGCATCGAGGCTGAAAAGGCTGTAGATGATGGATGCAACTATATTGTGCTTTCCGACAGAGATGTAAATGAGGATTTAGCTCCTATTCCATCTATTCTTGCTACTTCGGCTGTTCATCATCACCTAATTCAGTGTCAAAAGCGTGTGCAAACCGCTCTTATTGTCGAGACTGCCGATGCTCGTGAAGTGATGCACTTCGCTTTGCTCTCCGGTTATGGTGCAAGCGCAATCAACCCATATCTTTCATTTGCTGTTATCAACAAATTGGTTGAAGATAAGGAGATTCAACTCGACTATGCAACTGCCGAGAAAAACTATATCAAGGCAATCGACAAAGGCTTGCTTAAAGTTATGTCGAAAATGGGTATCTCTACACTCACCAGCTACAAGGGTGCACAACTCTTTGAGGCAATCGGACTTTCGCAAGCATTGGTAGATACCTATTTCGGCGGCACTACTTCTAAAATTGGCGGTGTTGATATTTCCGACATTGCAAAGATGCTCATTTCTCAACATGGCGATGCGTTTATTGCTGATAATGAAGATGACAAGCCGTTAATTCATAATGGTTTCTATTCTTATCGCAAAAATGGTGAATACCATGCCTGGAATCCTGAGTCTATTGCAACCCTCCAACTTGCAACACGCTTGGGTAGTTACAAGAAATTTAAAGAATACACAGCAGGAATCGACAACAAAACTGCGCCGGTGTTTATTCGTGATTTCCTTAAATTCAAGGAGGGAACACCTATTAGTATCGATGAAGTAGAACCGGTAGAAGCAATTACGAAACGATTTGTTACCGGAGCTATGTCGTTTGGCTCTATCAGCAAGGAAGCGCATGAAGCGATTGCCATTGCTATGAACAAAATTGGTGCTCGCAGTAATACCGGTGAAGGTGGCGAGGATTCCGCTCGTTTTGCACCTCGCGAAGATGGCACAAGTGCAAGAAGCGCCATCAAGCAGGTGGCTTCAGGTCGTTTTGGCGTTACTACCGAGTATCTCGTTAATGCCGATGAAATTCAAATCAAGATTGCTCAAGGCGCCAAGCCGGGCGAGGGTGGACAGTTGCCGGGTTTCAAGGTTGACAAAATCATTGCACGCACTCGTCACTCTATACCCGGAATCTCATTGATTTCACCGCCGCCACACCACGACATCTATTCTATCGAGGATTTGGCTCAGCTCATTTTCGACCTCAAGAATGTAAATCCCGATGCTAAAATCAGTGTGAAACTTGTGTCGGAAAGCGGTGTTGGTACTATCGCTGCCGGTGTTGCAAAAGCTAAAGCCGACCTCATTACTATTAGTGGTGCCGAGGGTGGAACAGGTGCTTCGCCTGCAAGCTCTATTCGATATGCTGGTCTCCCTTCCGAAATTGGTCTCGCAGAGGCTCAGCAAACTCTTGTTCTCAACAATTTGCGAGGCAACGTGAAACTCCAGGTCGATGGTCAATTGAAAACCGGTAGAGATGTGGTTATTCAAGCGATGCTTGGTGCCGAAGAATTTGGTTTCGCTACAAGTGCTCTTATCGTTTTGGGTTGTGTGATGATGCGCAAATGCCACATGAACACTTGCCCTGTAGGTGTAGCCACTCAAAACGAAGAGCTTCGCAAGCGTTTCCTCGGCCGTTCCGAATATCTCGTTAATTTCTTCACTTTCCTTGCTCAAGAGATTCGCGAGATTATGGCTCAACTCGGTGTTCGTCATTTCGACGACCTTGTCGGTCGCACCGATTTGCTCGAACAACGCACCGATATAAAAGTGTCTAAGACAACACATATCGACCTTTCCAAGTTGCTATATCAACCCGAAGAGGCTAAGACTAATTCAATTCGCAACTCTCACGAGCAGATTCATGAAATATCAAATGTGCTCGACACTCAACTCATCACTCGCAGTCATCCTGCAATAGAGAATGGAATGCCTGTTGAACTCGATTTCGCTATCAAAAACACCGACCGCTCGGTAGGTGCGATGTTATCGGGTAAAATAGCAAAGAAATATGGCGCTGCCGGTTTGCCGGACAACACTATTCGCTGCCGCTTCAAAGGCTCAGCCGGTCAAAGTTTCGGTTCGTTCCTTATCAATGGCGTAACATTTATTCTCGAAGGTGACTCCAACGACTATGTCGGTAAAGGACTTTCAGGCGGTAGAATCATTATTGTGCCTCCGACAGGCTCTACATTTGTTCCCGAAGAAAACATCATCGCAGGTAACACATTATTATATGGTGCCACTTCCGGCGAAGTGTATATCAATGGTGAAGTGGGCGAGCGTTTCTGTGTGCGCAACTCCGGTGCCACCGCTGTTGTTGAAGGTGTGGGCGACCACTGTTGTGAATATATGACCGGTGGTCGTGCTGTTATTCTCGGTCCTACAGGACGTAACTTCGCTGCCGGTATGAGCGGCGGTATCGCCTATGTGTGGAATCCTAAAGGCGACTTCGACTACTATTGTAATATGGAAATGGTCGAATTGTCTCTCATCGAAGACATGGCAGACAACCGCGAGCTCTATCGCATGATTGGAAACCACTATAAATTCACTCATTCTCCTCTTGCAGCCAAGATGCTCGACAACTGGCAGGAATATGTGGGTCAATTTATCAAGGTTATTCCTATTGAGTACAAGAAAGTGCTTCACGATGAGCAAATGGAGGCATTAAAAACAAGAATTGCAAATGTTCAACTCGATTAACAATTTGGCAAAATGGGAAATCCAAAAGCATTTTTAACTATAGATAGAAAAGAGGCAGGTTATCGCCCCATTAGTGATAGAATTAAGGACTTTAGCGAGGTTGAGCAGACTCTCAACCAGGAAGACCGCCGATTGCAGGCTTCGCGTTGCATGGATTGTGGTGTGCCGTTTTGCCACTGGAGTTGTCCATTGGGCAATCGTCCGCCCGAATGG
>JBJEKB010000088.1:0-4127 GCA_051878395.1 Muribaculaceae bacterium | reverse complement strand
AGCACCGCAAGCAGTGTGGCAATCGGTTTCATAATGCTTTACAAATAAATGATTTGATGCGGGGTGCCGTTGTTGTCGGCGGGATATATCTTTCTGAATCCGAGCGGATGACCCGATGTCTGCGGCTCAACGCTCACGCTAAGCCCCTTGAACAGGGTGGGGAGCAGCCGCGCCAGGTTCATCCTTATCTTCAGTTTCATTGTCGGCTTGGTGAAGGTGAGCACGCTGCAATCGCTGTCGAGCGTGGCTGCGCATTTCACCGGATGGGCAAACACCTCATCCTCCATGCCGCTGTAGAGCCACACATACATCTTGTTGCTTTGCGCCGTGGGCACGATGTAGCCTATCACGGTGCCGGGGATGGCGGAGCGGTTGTTCTCGGCGTCGAGAAGCACGATGCGGTAGCGGAATTGCGACGAGAATCGGCTGTCGTCGAGTCGCTCCACCGCAAGTGTGGTGCAGTCGTCGGGAAATTCCCATATCCCCTCCACTTGGTCGATGGGAGAGGTGTCGAGGCGCGTTTTCACCGCCTCGACGGTGTAGCCCGGCAATATCTCGGCATGTGCCGGAGGGGTGGTGGTATAGGCTGTCGGCTGTCCGTGCATCGCTGTCGCCATGCACAATGCCCACATCGCTATTGCAATCCACCGTCTCATCGTTGCCTATATCTTGTAGTTAAATCCGAAACTGAGTATCTCCTTGAACTGCCACTTTTTCCAGTCGGGATGCGATTCCTTCGACGAGTCGTAGCGCAGGTGCAGGAATATCTGTGTCGAGAGAAATTTGTTTATCGAGAAATTCAATGTGTTCTCCCAGTCGCCTTGCAGATAGTCGTAGTCGGTGAAGGTGTAGATTCGCGAGCTCCACGAGATGTTGGGCGTGATGTCCCATGTGAGACGACCCTCGATGTTACTACCTATCTCGCTCGCTGTGTGCTTCCCTGCTTCGATGCCGTAGGCTGTGGGATCGACATTGTCGATGTCGCGGCACAACTTCAAGTTGTAGGACACCGGCGACAGCGAGAGGTTGAACGAGAGGTTTTTCTTCTTGTTGGCGGTGTTGTAGGTCATACCAAGACCGACGTTCAACTCGGCTGCCGAGAGAAACGATGCCTTGAGGTCGTAGGTGTTGCTCTTGTAGTTTTTGAGCAACTGCGTCTTGAATTGCGCGGTTGCCGAATAGTACCATTTCTTCGCTGCCTTGATACCAAATTTGCTGTTGATTTGCAAGAGGTCCTCACTGATACTGTAGTTGCGCAGCGAGTCTTGAGGCGCGTTGTTCATGCTCAACTTGTAGTTGAAGTAGTTCTCAAAGAGCAAGTCGGGGTGAACATTGGGGTTGAGTTTCACCGTGTAGTTGAGATTGGTGAGTATGTTCAAATTGCTGTTGCCGCTCTGGTACCAGTTGCCCGACAGATAGGCTTGCGAAAACTGTGCCGTTGCCTGGAATGTGTGAATCCAGTTTTTCACCTTCACATCGTTGTTAATCGAAATCTGTGTCGGCGAGGCTTGTGTCAATTCCTCAAGGGTGAGTGTAACCTTGTTTGGCTCGCTCTTTATCACGTAGGTCTTTGGCGGCTCGGGAAGTTGCGAGAAGATGTATCCCACCACATTGGGCGAGGTGTAAATCACCCGGTTGATGTGGTATTTCTCGAAATTGCTCTTGTGCATACTGCGGTCGAGCCACTCCCGGTCGAGGTCGAGCGATGCCTTCTCCGGCGCGCCATATCGGGGCGTGTCGAGTCCGCAAGACACTGTCTGCTGCTTGTCAAACACGATTGGCGAGAACATGATGTTCGGCTCAATCTCGGTCCACGAGGGGATGTAGGTCGTGGAGTCGGCAAGCACCGGGGTGGGAATCAGCACAATAGTGGAATCTAACGCCACAGTGTCGCACGGCGCAACCTGTGTTGAGTCGTTTTTTACGGCTTGGGCGCTTAGCGCTATGCCTAAAAGCAAAAATACAAGTAAAATTCTTTTCATATAGTATGGTCGTTTTTGTCTATTGGATTCACTGTTCGTTTCTTCTTGCAAAAATAGCAAAAAACTCCGACTTTTCGCTCCTGCAAGTAGATTATTCTCGAAAAGTCGCTTTCTGCCTACAAAGTTAATTCAAACCGAACGCAATTCAAAAAGAAAAGCAGAGTTTTTCTTTTTGAATTGCTGAGGTGCAGTTTAACTTCTACAAAGTTAATTCAAAAAATAAGAAAAAACTGCAGATTTTCCCAAAATTGGCGCAAAATGCATTTTTTTCGCTCTTTCGGGTGTTATCTTTGCATCGATAATTCGCAAGATTGGAAATTTCGGAACATTTGCTCCGTCATTTTGAACCGGATTCTTTTGGTTTGCGATGCAAATTGTTGCAAAATTTTGTGTATCTGTGAAATTTTGTCTAATTTTGCGGTGGATTAATGTAAAATTGAGCGATTATTATGCTAATCAAACAACTTTCTATCGAATTGGAGAATCGCCTGGGCAATCTCTCGCGCATCACCGGTGTGCTTTCGCGCCATGGCATCAGTATGTCGGCATTCAGCATTTTCACCACTGCCGAGGGTGGCGTGTTGCGCATCATCGTGCCACACCCGATGCTCGCTGTGGATATTCTCGGAAACCACAACTATAAGGTGGAGGTGGATGATGTGGTGTGTCTTAAACTCAAAGATGTGTCAGGCTCGCTCAACACTGCATTGAAGGTGCTCAGCGACAATGGCGTGAGCCTCGATTATGCCTATGCTTTCACCGCTCCCGACAACAAGGCTGTGGCTGTGCTCCACTGCGACGATGTCAACACTGCCGTGAATGTGTTGCGCACCTACCGCATGGAACTCATGACCGCCGAGGATGTGGTGTAATTGCGCTATTTCGGCTGGTTGCCCGCTTCGTCGAGCATCGCGCGTGCCCGGTCGTAGTCTTTCTCAAATACCATCATCCTTATTTCACCCACATTGGGTATCGGATACACTGCTGCCACATTTTCGTTTGTGAGCATACATGCGATTTCGTTCTCTTCAAGAATCTGGTATGCTATTGAGGCTTGCATGATGTCCTCAAATGTCTCGAGCAATACAAGTTTGTCGTTCGTGTCCATTATAGTAATGTTAAAGGGGTTAAGTCGTTAATTTCAAGTGGATGAGAGGTGTAGATGTCGGCAATGTCTATTGCGTTTTCTGTCGATTTCGCTTCCTTTATCAGCCTGCCGCCTGCGATTCTGCACCCTATGTTGTTCGCCGGGATAATGCTGTCGGTGATTGAAAACCGCTCCTCGGCATCGCGATTCCGGCTTGCCCATTCAGCGAGGTATCCGGCGGCGTTGGTGATTCTCACCATCATCACATCCTGCGAGGGAGTGCCGCTTCCGAAATCGTAGTCGCTGTCAAACCGCAATAGCTGCTCGCCGGCGGGATAGCGGTAGCCGAATTGCTCGGCATACCAGTGCCGCAAGCCTTCATCGGCGGGAATCGTAACGCTTGCGATGGCGTTGCTGCGATTGTTGAGCAGGGCGTGTATCATGCGATGTGCCATTCCTTTACCTCTCATTTCTTCTATAACACACACCGCATACAAATAGTTCACTGCTAAGCCCTGCGATGTGAAAAACATCGGGTGATGAGCCATGCCCACCACTCGATTGTCTTTGAAGATTGTGATGTGGTTGCCGTGGGTGGCATAGCGAGAGAGGTAGAGCATCGCCTCCTCCTCGCTGTCGCCAAACACCGTGTGCCACAGCACTGCCATATTTTGCAAGTCATTCTTGTCCATGTCGTTACATTCCTCCCGATGTCATCGATTTTTGGTTGTGGCGCGACTCGTCCTCGTTGCTCTCGATTTGGGCGCGGTTGAAGCGCTTGCCGGTGTTGAACGTGTAGGAGACGCTTATGTTTCCACTCAGTTTGTTGGTATAACGCACTGCGGTATTGAAATAGTCGGTCTTGGTGCTCATCTTGAAGTCGTGTCCGGTGAGGCTGTGCAGGCTTGCCGAGATGTTCCACTTGTTGGCAATGCGCTTTTTCACCGAGAACGATGTCCAGTAGAAAGCTGGGATTTCAATGTTGGTGAATTTCTGCTTGCTCACACCCCATGCACTCAGTTCGATTGAGAAATCGCGCGGCAAGGTGAATCCCATCG
>JBJEKB010000087.1:0-4131 GCA_051878395.1 Muribaculaceae bacterium | reverse complement strand
CACGGCAAAGATAAATCAAAAATTGATAAATTCCAAAGAAATTTGAAAAATTTTTAAGTTTTGTGAGACCAATAGGGCCAATAGGGCTAATAGGACCAATAGGTGGTTGATGTGAGCTCGCTGCCGGGATGGGGGGAATGTGGGGGTTAGAAGGGGTAGCGGCGGCGCGGGTTCTTGGGAAACCACCCCTTGCGCACTCGTTCTTGCTGCTCAAACACTTCGAGAATTGTCCAAAATGAGGAGAATGAGAGCACCCCGAGCAGCACCGACCAGAATAGGCTTTCCACCCATATCGAGGCTGCCGCGCTTGCGATTCCGAGGATAAGGAACCACCACCAGCAGCGTGTGCCGAAGTAGTATTCACATTTTATCACCACCGGATGAAAGAGTCCGATGATAAGGAATGTGCAAATGCCGATTGCAAGTCCGGTGAGATGATATTGCGAGAGAAATTCGAGCATTATTTTCGATTGTGAGAGATGTAGGATTTCACTTCGCGGAACAGGTTGGTGGCAAACACGAAATCGTTGAGAGCCTCGCTGGTGGAGTCGTAAATGATGTCTTTGTTGCCTGTCCAGTCGAGGTGTCCGCGGTTCACGAAGATGATGTTTTCACCAATTCCGAGCACGGAGTTCATATCGTGAGTGTTGATGATTGTGGTGATGCCATATTCGTGGGTGATATCGCTGAGGAGTTCATCGATAACAATCGAAGTCTTTGGGTCGAGACCCGAGTTGGGCTCGTCGCAGAACAGATATTTGGGATTCATCGATATTGCTCGTGCGATAGCGGCACGTTTCTGCATACCACCGCTCAGTTCGCTCGGGAATTTGTTTTCCGAGCCGGTGAGGTTCACGCGGTCGATGCAGAATTGAGTGCGTTCGTTGATTTCCTCCTCGCTCATGTCGGAGAACATCATGAGCGGAAACTTGACATTCCCAAACACAGTCTCGGAGTCGAAGAGTGCTGAGCCTTGAAACAACATGCCAATCTCTTTGCGGAGATTTTTCACCTGTGAAATACCCATCTTCATGAGGTCGCGACCGTCATAGAGAATTTCACCATGTTCGGGGCGTACGAGTCCCACTATGCTCTTCATCAACACGGTTTTACCCGAGCCGCTCTGTCCTATGATAAGATTAGTCTTGCCATCGTAGAAAGTGGCGCTGATGTCGTGAAGAATTGTCTTGTCGTCAAACGACTTTATGATATTTTTAACTTCAATCATTGCTTGACAGGGATTATTGAAGGAGAACTTTTGTGAGCACCACGTCCATGAGCAGGATGAGGATGCTGCTGGCTACAACCGAGTTGGTACTTGCCTTGCCCACCTCGAGCGAGCCACCTTTCACATAATAGCCGTAGTATGCCGGCACCGTTGCGATAATAAAGGCGAAAATCAGCGACTTGATGAGCGCATACCACACATACCAGTCGTTGAAGAAACTCTGTATGCCGTAAAGATATTTCGATACCGAGAACATATTGGTTACGGCAGCGATGAGATAGCCTCCAAAGAGACCGGTGCACATACTGAATATCACCAAAACCGGAATGAACGACACCATGGCGAGCACTTTGGGGAGCACCAGATAGTTGGCTGAGTTCACGCCCATAATCTCGAGAGCGTCGATTTGCTCAGTAACACGCATCGTTCCGATTTCCGATGCAATGTTGGAGCCGATTTTTCCGGCGAGAATAAGGCAGAGCATCGACGATGAAAATTCGAGAATGATAATCTCGCGGGTGGCGAGACCCACCGCATATCGCGGCATCAGCGGGCTGGTGGTGTTGAGGTGCATCTGTATTGCGCACACTGCACCGATAAAAATAGAGATGATGATTACCAACGGAATGCTGTCGATTCCGAGTTTCATAATCTCATCGATATAACGACGTCCAAACACCCTCATTTTGTCGGGAATAGTAAACACCCTTGTCATAAAGAGGCAGTATTTGCCGAAAGTTTTCAGAGATTCTGTTATAATCATAATAAAATATGTGTAAATGCGAGTGCAAAGATACGCAATTTTGTGTCATTATCGCAAATTGTGGTTCTCATAATGCGAAATTTTGACCAATTCTACCACCATTTGGCGATAGTTTTTGATTTCTCGCCATTTTTGGCATGTCGTGAAGGAATCACATCGAAAATGCTTCCCACATCAAATATTTTTACTATTTTTGCAAAAATAACCGCTAAAAGGTGGTATCATACCACCAAAAAAGGTGGTATTTAACACTTCAAAGCGTATGGCAGACATTATCAACGGGGGGATTGTGGGGCGGAAAATGCAAAATTTATGGGAATTATTGGTGAAGTGTGATTTTTTTTGTGTAAGTTTGCACTACAATTTCGAGCGTATCACAAACTTTAATTTCTAAGTCGATGATTATCATTGGTATTGCCGGAGGAACAGGTTCCGGAAAAACAACAGTAGTGAAAAAAATCATGCAACGCTTGCCGAAAGGCGAGGTGGGCATCATTTCCCAAGACTCTTATTACAAAGATTCAAGCCATGTGCCGGTGGAAGAACGCCAAAAAATCAATTTCGATGAGCCGGCGGCCTTCGATTGGGATTTGCTTCTCGACCACCTGAAAGCGTTGAAAGAGGGGAAGGCTGTGGAAATGCCCACATATTCCTATCTCACCTGTACCCGACAAGAGGAAACAGAGCATCTCGACCCACACGAAGTGGTGTTGCTCGAAGGTATCCTTGTGCTCAGCGACAAGCGCCTGCGCAACATGATGGATATTAAAGTGTTTGTCGATGCCGATGGCGATGACCGCCTCATTCGTGTAATATCCCGCGACTGTATCGAGCGCGGACGCACTCCCCAAATGGTAATCGACCGCTATGAGCGAGTGCTCAAGCCGATGCACCTCAAGCACATCGAGCCTGCAAAGCGATTTGCCGACTTGATTGTTCCGCAAGGCGGACACAACGAGGTGGCTATCAATCTGCTCACCGATTATATCATGGGCCGTATCAATAACAAATAAATAGATGCAAGAAATCAACGAGGAAATAATTGCCGCCACACAGCCCGAAATCCCGGTGGGCGATGAGAATCACATGGTGCTCCGCACCGAGAATCTTGTGAAGAAATATCGCCAGCGCACCGTGGTGAACCATGTGTCGATAAATGTGCGTCAAGGTGAGATTGTAGGGCTTCTCGGTCCTAACGGAGCCGGTAAAACCACCACTTTCTATATGACCGTGGGGCTGATAACCCCAAATGAGGGGCAGATTTTCCTCAACGACTTGAACATTACAAAATATCCGGTGTATCGCCGCGCCCAGAATGGTATCGGCTATCTTGCGCAGGAAGCATCGGTTTTCAGAAAACTCAGCGTGGAGGACAATATCCGTTGTGTGCTCGAAATGACCGACACCTCGCGCGAGTATCAGCGTGAAAAGCTCGAAAGTCTCATCTCGGAGTTCCGCCTCGAGAAGGTGAGAAAAAACCTCGGCGACCAGTTGTCGGGTGGTGAGCGCCGACGCACCGAGATTGCTCGTTGCCTCGCCATCAACCCCAAGTTTATCATGCTCGATGAACCGTTCGCCGGAGTCGACCCTATTGCGGTGGAGGATATTCAGCACATTGTGTATAAACTCAAGGAGAAGAACATCGGGATTCTCATCACCGACCACAACGCCCCCGAGACACTAAGTATCACCGACCGCGCGTATCTGCTCTTCGAGGGAAAAATCCTGTTTCAGGGCACGAGCGAAGAACTTGCTGTGAATCCCACTGTGAAGGAGAAATATCTCGGACGCAGTTTTGTGTTCCATCGCAAGAAATTCGATTAGGCGCCGTTACGCTCTGTCGCGCTATTCCACCTGCTGGATGGCAAGCGATATTTTCACTTTCTGATTTTTGATTTTCTTTCCTTCGACTGCCTTGATGGTAGCCTTTGCCTTGTTGCGAGGCACAGCCACAAGAGAATAGTGGTCGAAGCAGTTGATTGCGCCAATCTCGCCACCTTGCAGTGAGGCGTTATTGACCAAGAATCCCACGATATCCCCTTTGGAAATCTTTTCTTTCTTCCCCGCTTTGAAATAGATCGTGGCACAAGGCGCGTTGAGTGCCATTTTTGCATCGGGGTCGAGAGACTCCTCGCTGTCG
>JBJEKB010000086.1:0-4153 GCA_051878395.1 Muribaculaceae bacterium | reverse complement strand
TCTCGGCAACTGCTTGTATATCAGCATGAAAACGCGAAACCTGTCAAACTCGGGATGATAAGTCCAACATAGACAGCCCCTGTGAGTGCGCGTTTGATTAGTTGCTTCATGATTTTTTTGGGTTGTTTTTTATTTGCAGTGCAAAATTAACACAAAAAATCGGTAACATCAACAGTAAGGGCAAAAAAGAGGCTATTCCCGCAAATTACCCGCGCGCCTGCAGGGAAAAAGTGCCCGGCATCGAGGCGACGCAGGGCACATTTTGTGATGTCTTACTTCACTGCCACCGATTGCGTTCCGGCTAATACCCCGGAGCGGCGAGGCGGTGGAGCGGGGGATTAAATGTATGAGTTGATGTCAAACACTCGGCAGCGTGCGAGCAGGCAGGCGCCGATGATGCCCGATTTTTCCTTGAGAGCCGAAGTCTTGATGATGGTTTCGCGATTCACAAGGTTGAGCGAGTGTTTCTTGACAGCCGACTTGATGGGGAGGATGAGGTAGTCCTCGAGTTGTGAGAGAATACCACCGATAATCACAATCTCGGGGTTGAAAATGTTCATCAGTCCGGCGATGTGCTTGCCGAGTTGGTATCCGAGGTCCTCGATGAGTTCGATGCAGAGCACATCTTCTTTGTTGATGGCATCGATAATCATTTCGAGGGTTATATTGCCATTCTTCTCGATGGTTTCGGAGAGAATCGACTTCTCGCCGTTGCGCACGCGCTCCACCAGTTTGCGATAGATTGCGTTGCCCGAAGCCTCGGTTTCGAGACAACCTTTTTTGCCGCAATGGCAAATCACCTCGTTGTCGTAGGCCGGAGTGTGCCCGAATTCACCTGCAAAACCCGATTTTCCCGAATACACCTTGCCGTCGATGATAATACCGAGTCCGAGCCCCCAACTTACATTCACAAACAGCACATTCTTCTTCTCGCTGATTCCGCCGCGAAGGTATTCGCCGTAGGTCATAGCGCGGGTGTCGTTGTCGATGCTCACATTCAAGCCGATTTTCTCGGTCATCACTTGAGCGAGCGGCATTTCGCCAAAATTGAACCAGCTGTAGCTGTAACCCGACTCCGGATTGACACGCCCGGAGAGGTTTACGTTGATGTTTATGATTTTGTCGTGGTCGTGCGCCGATGCGTCAATGAAATTCTTGATGAGTTCGCACAGCCTGTCCAGCCCTGCGGTAGTGTTCTCGAAAGTGTAGGGGATTTCCATTGAGTTCTCGATGAGTTCGCCGGTGAAATTGATGAGACCGATGTTCACCGAAAAGCGGCGAATATCCACACCGATGAAATAGCAGGCGTCGGGGTTCAATCCGTAGAGTTGCGGATGGCGACCGCCGCTTGTGGATAATTTACCGTAGGAATTCAGGAATCCCTTTGTTGTCATCTCCTCAACGAGTTTTGTAACTGTGGGGATGCTCAAATCGAGTACCTTCGCCAGATCGGTGAGTGTGGAATTGCTGTTGTATATGTAATAAGTGATAATACGCTTTTTCAAGAGCGAATTTTTGTTCCCCTTATCCAATTCTTCTAAAAGGTTCTTAGTCATAGCGGGTGTATTAGGTGAATTTTTGTTTAGAAGTTTAGATTGCAAAGATAATGAAATAATTGAGTTGTTTAGTGGAAAAATTACTCTAAAAATAGCCACAAAATATTAAATAATATTAAATATTTAATTCTTCGTAAAATTTAAAATAAAATGCGCAGAATTTAAGAAAAAAGACTTATATTTGTAAATAGTTTATTAGATGATGTGTGCTTGTAGCGCTTTTGTCTATGCAACTATTGAGCTAAAGTGCATATAACAACTAAATTACGGCTATTTAATAAAAATATTTATAAAATATTTGGTTTTATCGAAATATTCTTATTAACTTTGCGCCGTCAAAAAAATTAACGACTTAAATTAATACACTAAATGCTTGAAATGCTCGCATTAAAAAGACACTTAACCCTATCGGTAATCATTATGATGATTGCTCTCGGCATCGATGCCTCCAATTCGCGTTGTGGCTGCGATGTCCTGGTGGTGGGCGGCGGTGCAAGCGGCATTGCGGCAGGCGTGGAGTCGGCGCGTCTCGGCGCATCGACAATGATAGTGGAGGAAACTCCATGGCTTGGCGGAATGCTCACCGCGGCAGGAGTGAGCGCCATCGACGGCAACTTCCGCCTTAGAGCCGGTTTTTGGGGCGAATTTTTGGATTCACTTATAAAGTATTATGGCTCACCTGAGGCATTGAGTACAGGATGGGTAAGTAATGTGTTGTTTGAGCCGAAGGTGGGCAATATAATACTTGACAGCATAGCGGCAGCCGAGCCCCTTTTGCGCATCGAGTGCGAAACGGTGGTTACATCCCTCCGTCGCGACGGGCAAGGCTGGATTACCACCGTGAAAGGCACATCGGGAGAGCTGGATATTGCATCAAGAGTGGTGATAGATGCCACCGAACTCGGCGACATCGCCAAAATGGCGGGCGTGAAATACGATATCGGCATGGAAAGCCGCCTTGCAACAGGCGAGGATGTTGCCCCGCTCGAAGAAAACGGCATAATCCAAGACCTCACCTACGTTGCCATCCTCAAAGATTACGGAACCGACGCCACAATCGAGCGTCCCGAGGGGTACAACCCCGACCTGTATGCCTGTTGCGCCGTCAACGACCTCTGCGTCAACCCATCCGAACCCGACAGAATGTGGAGCAAGGATATGATGATTTCCTACGGCAGACTCCCCGGCGGAAAATATATGATAAACTGGCCCATCGAAGGGAATGACTACTATCTCGACATAATTGAAATGACACCCGAGCAGCGTGCCGAGGCTCTAAAGAAAGCCAAGCGACACACCCTCGGTTTCGTCTATTTCATACAACACGAACTCGGCTTCAAAAACCTCTCGCTCGCCGACGACGAGTTCCCCACAGCCGACCGTCTCCCGTTCATCCCATATCACCGCGAGAGCCGCCGCATCCACGGCAAGGTGAGATTTGGCTTGAATCACATCACAACCCCCTACGACACCAAGCAGCCCCTCTACCGCACCTCAATCGCGGTGGGCGACTACCCGGTGGATCATCACCACGCGCGCTACACCGGCAGCGAGGCTCTGCCGCGACTCTACTTCCACCCGGTTCCCTCCTTCGGGCTTCCGCTTGGATGCCTCATCCCCGAAACACTCGAAAATTTCATTGTGGCAGAGAAATCTGTCTCGGTGTCCAACATAGTAAATGGAACCACCCGTTTGCAGCCGGTGGTAATGCAGATAGGAACCGCAGCCGGAGCACTTGCCGCCCTCGCCACAGGGCAGCGGGTGCCGGTGTCGCGGGTAGATGTGCGCCAAGTGCAGCGTGCCGTGCTCGATGCCGGCGGCTACATCGTGCCGCTTCTCGATGTGGAGAAAAATTCGCCGCTCTTCAAGCCCTACCAGCGCATAGCATCCACAGGAATCCTCCGCGCCGAAGGGCGGAACGTGGGGTGGAGCAACCAAACTTGGCTCCGTGCCGACACACTGCTCTATCATCACGAGCTCGACGGATTTAAGGAGTTTTACCCCGAAACACGCAAATTCAAGGGTAGGGGAGAAGTGACTGTGGCGCAGGCAGCCGAGATGATTCTCGCTGTTGCCGCAGCCCAAGGACTCCCATACACCTATAATAATATAGAGAACGCTTGGCGAGAGGTGTCGCAAGACGAAATGGAGCCCCAGAGCGCAATCACCCGAGGAATGTTTGCAGTCCTCGTCGATAGCCTGCTTCATCCATTCGACAGGCGCGTGGATATCAATGGAGAATTTACTAAAAATAAATAGATATGTCTAATCGAAGAAAATTTTTGAAAGACCTCGCTCTTTTGGGCTCGGCAGCAGTAGCAGCTCCTGCCCTTATGAGTATGAAAGCCGACGACAAGGCTTGTGCAATCGCGGCTCAAGAAGCCGACAACTTTTGGCTCGTGCCACAAAACCAAGGACTTAAAATCACAGGTACATTCCTCGACGAAATCTCTCACGACATTCCGCACCAAAACTGGGGCGTGAAAGAGTGGGACCTCGATTTCCAACACATGAAAGCGATTGGAATCGACACAGTGATTATGATTCGCTCGGGATATCGCAAGTTTATCACCTTCAACTCGCCATATCTGTTGAAG
>JBJEKB010000085.1:0-4206 GCA_051878395.1 Muribaculaceae bacterium | reverse complement strand
GCTTTAAAGTAAACATTTAATATATTAGTAGCAATGATTTTAGATTCGATATTATCAACCATATTGCTCCAGGTTCCCGACGCAGCCGCAGTAGTTTCCGACACCTTGTCGCAGGCAGCACCACAAGTGATTGAGCAGGAATTGTCGGTGTGGGACCTTTGTCTCAAAGGCGGTTTCATTATGATTCCGCTCCTCGTGTTGTCGCTTGTGTGCATCTATATCCTTGTGGAGCGCACACTTGTGCTCAAGGCTGCGCTCAAGGAAGACCGCACATTCATGAAGCGTATCAAAGACTATATCACCGAGGGCGAATTTGAGAGCGCGATGAAACTTTGCAAAAACACCAACACCCCATACGCTCGCCTCATCCAGAAAGGCATCTCTCGCATCGGTCGCCCCATGAACGATGTGCTTGTGGCAATCGAGAATGTGGGCAATCTCGAGGTGGCTCGTCTCGAAAAAGGGTTCTCATGGCTTGCAACCACAGCCGCAGGAGCACCTATGATAGGTTTCTTGGGAACAGTGATTGGTATGGTGGAGGCATTCTTCGCACTTGCGAGTGCCGGAGGAAGTGCCAATGTGAGCATCCTCGCCAATGGCATTTATGAGGCGCTTGTAACAACAGTTGCCGGTCTTATTGTCGGTATCATAGCTATGTTTGCCTACAACTATCTGGTGTCGCGTGTCAATCGCGTGATGAACCAGCTCGAGGCAAAGACCATGGAATTTATGGACCTGCTCAATGAGCCGGTGAAAAAGTAGAAGACAATGGCACTCAAACGTCAACATAACATGATGTCGGGGTTCAGCATGGCATCGATGACCGATGTTATCTTCCTGCTGCTCATATTCTTCATGGTTACATCCACATTTGTATTCCCGACAGCCCTTGAGGTGAACCTCCCACAAAGCGGAGAGCAAACCGCCATCAAGCCGGGTACTCGTGTGTATCTCGACAAGGATTTCAACATCTTTGCGCAATTTGGCGATGAGGAGCCGCAACAAGTGGATGAAAACCAGCTGATTGCATTTCTCACACTCACCCAGCAGCAGTCGCCCGACAGTTTTATAGCATTATATGCCGATGAATCTGTGCCCTACGGCAAAGTGGTGGAGATTCTCGACAAGAGCGCACGCGCCAACCTCAAAATGGTGCTTGCCACAAAACCAATTCAGAACAAGCCGGCACGTTAGGCTTAGAGCAACCAAGTGAAACAAGAAAAGCAACATAACAATAGGCTTATAGCATTATTAGCCACTGTGGGAGCGCATCTGCTGCTTCTGCTGGTGCTCTTGTTTTCATATCTCCACTACAAGTGGCCGCCCGACGATATGCCACTTCCCAAGGAGAGCGAAATCCTCTTTGGCGGCGAATATGTGATGTATGGGGATATGAATTTCGCGAATAGCAACGACATTGCGGCATCTAACAACGATGCTGCGGTTGTCGGCGATGATGCCACCGATGCAGGTGAAGCCGGCGACAACGCCAACCTTGTTACCACCGACAACCCATCGTCGATGACGGTGAAAAAGACCGAGACTCCCGAAAAACGCGGTCCCACAAAGGAGGAACTCGCCGAGCAGGAGCGCATCAAGCGCCAACAAGAGGAAGCCGAGCGCATCAATCGCCGCGTGGCATTTGGCAAAACCGGGTCGGGGAGTGGCAAAACCGGGTCCCCGTCGGGCAACGACAGCAAAGGGGTGAGCAACGGCGCGCCCGGGCACTCGTTGAGTGGTCGCACCCTCGAAAGTTGGGGGCGTCCCTCGAGCGGAGTCGATGGTGTGGTGATAATAAAAGTGCGTGTCAACGCCAAAGGGCATGTAATCGACGCACGTTATCAAGGAGGCTCCGGTAGTGCGGCGGCATCCAAGTCGGTGCGCGAGAGCTGTGTGCAGGCATCGTTGCAATCGCGATTCTCGGTATCTACCGAGACCACGACCGAGCAAGTGGGCACCATCACCTGGCGATTTGAATAATCACTCTTCCAGCTTCGAAATATAGCGCGCAATAGCACTGCGGTAGAGGGTGGGGATATCGGTAATTCCCTCCTTTTCAAGGCTGCTGTATATCTCCATCAGGGTGTGCACATCGGCATTCTCGAAATATTTCACGTCGGCACTCTCGCCGCCGGCAATCTTGCAGCCATACCAGCACGCGAGGCTCTCGAATGCGTTCCAGGGGATGTAGGGCGAGCGCCCCTCCTCGTCCATCTTGGCGCGCATTTCCATAAATATCGGTGTTATGATGTCGCGCATCATGAAGATGCCAAATTCGTGGCTGAACATCGCCATAGCGAAGTCGGTCTCGAGGTTGTAATACAGTGTGTTGGTGTTCTTATTCAAGTCGTTGAACGAAGGACTGTTTTCTCCGGCACGGAATAGGAGAAAATGATAGTCGCCATATTCCCATTTCATCCCGAGCACCCGTTGCCAGTCTGCTATTATGGTGTTCTCGCCGAGCAAGGCGTTGAGGGTGTCGATGCGTCCCGCAAGTTGCTGTTTCACACCGGGATACACGCTGTCGAGATAGTGCTTGTAGTTTTCGACATACACTTTGCCGATGGCGCGGCACGCCTGCTTCACATCGTCGGGCTGAGATGCCGATTCGGCGATGATGCGCTCCACAACCGCCTCCATCGCCTCTCGGGAGGCAATATCCTCGGAGGCGATGCCAAAGAAAAACGGTCCGGCAAGAGCGCCATTCACTGTGCGCCCGAATTGGAGATACGATGAGTAGTGGATGAGGGTGTCTATCGCCTCACGGGGCAATGTGCCGGCATAAGAGGAGCAATATTCGGCATCCTCGCCGCATATTCCGGCAAGGGTGTAGAGATGAGTTACATAGTTAATCTCTTTTGCTTCTCCGATTATGATTTTAGGAGTGGTGGCTTGGGTGGTGAGGTTAGTAAGCAGCAGAATCGCGATAATGGTGCGTGAAATAAGGTGTCGCATAACGATTTCAGGGGAAAAAAGAGGCGGACATAGCGCCCGCCTCGGATAATATATGAAACGATTATTAAATCGAGAGACGACGAAGCGTGTTGAGGAGTTCTCGGTTGATAGGCTTGTCGTTTTTGATAGCCTTCGAGAATGGCACATACACGATTTCATCGTTGGTGATGCCAATCATCACATTGCGCTGGTCTTCAAGAAGCGCATCGATAGCGGCTGCACCCATTCGTGAAGCGAGGATACGGTCGTGGGCAGTAGGGGAGCCACCGCGTTGCAAGTGTCCGAGAATCGACACACGCACATCGTATTGCGGATATTCATTCTTCACGCGCTCGGCGAGACCCATAGCGCCACCGGTAACCGGGCTTTCGGCAACAAGGACGATAGAGGAGTTTTTGCTCTTGCGGAATCCGTTCTTGATGAGTTCGGCAAGTTGGTCCACCTCGGTGGAGATTTCCGGGATAATTGCGGCTTCGGCACCCGAAGCGATAGCGCCGTTGAGGGCAAGGAATCCTGCATCGCGTCCCATCACCTCGATGAAGAACAAGCGCTCGTGAGAGGTGGCGGTGTCGCGGATTTTATCGACACACTCCATGATTGTGTTGAGGGCTGTGTCGTATCCTATTGTTGTGTCGGTTCCGTAGAGGTCGTTGTCGATGGTTCCGGGCAAACCTACGATAGGCACATCAAACTCGGTGGCGAACACTCTTGCACCCGACAATGAGCCGTCTCCACCTATCACCACGAGAGCATCGATTTCCTCTCGTTTCAAGGTTTCATAGGCTTGTTTTCTACCTTCGGGGGTTTTAAATTCCGGACAACGGGCGGTTTTGAGGATAGTACCACCCATTTGGATAATATTAGATACGTTTTGTGTCTTGAATTCTACGATTTCACCGGTGATTAGGCCACGGTAGCCGCGATAGATGCCTTTTACACGATATCCTGCGCAGATTGCAGAACGGGTAACGGCGCGAATAGCAGCATTCATTCCGGGGGCGTCTCCTCCCGATGTCAAGATTCCGATACATTTGATTTCCGGCATAACTTTAGACTTATTTAAGTGAATTTTTAGTGAATATATTCGTTTGCAAAATTATGAATTTTAGTTGATATGAGGCGGTTTTTTGTTAAAAACACTTGTATCGACATCAATTTTCACTCTCCAAAGGTACAATAACAATTTGATATGGCAAAATTTAAATGCTTTGTTATGAAAATTTAATCGAGATTGCCGTCGTCGCCGGTTTT
>JBJEKB010000084.1:0-19490 GCA_051878395.1 Muribaculaceae bacterium | reverse complement strand
AAATTCGGGGTCGTAGCCCACTCGTGCAAGATACTGCACTGCGGCAGGTGTTGCTGTAAGCGTTACGCCATTGGAGGCAAGCGCCTTCTTCACAGAGTCGATTTGCAATTCAACGATTCTCGCGATTTCCTTCTCGTTGAGCGGTGTGAACATTATTATCTCATCGATACGGTTCAAAAACTCGGGACGAATGTTCTGCTTGAGCAAATCGAGCACCTCGTTTTTGGTCGATTCAATCACTTGGTCGCGATTGGCATCGGTCATTTTCTCAAACCTTTCTCGAATGAGAGCCGAACCCATATTGCTGGTCATTATGATGATAGTGTTCTTGAAGTTGACAAGACGACCTTTGTTGTCGGTGAGCCTGCCATCATCGAGCACTTGCAACAAAATGTTGAACACATCGGGATGGGCTTTCTCAATTTCGTCGAAGAGGACTACCGAATATGGCTTGCGACGCACAGCCTCGGTGAGTTGTCCACCCTCCTCATATCCTACATAACCCGGAGGCGAACCGATGAGTCGGGTAACCGAGAACTTCTCTTGATATTCGCTCATGTCGATACGAGTCATCATATTCTCATCGTCGAAGAGGTATTCGGCGAGAGCCTTGGCAAGTTCGGTTTTACCCACACCGGTAGTTCCGAGGAAAATAAAGGAACCGATAGGACGACGGGGATCGTTAAGACCGGCGCGGCTACGACGCACAGCGTCGGCAATAGCGGCGATAGCGTCGTCCTGCCCCACCACTCTCTTGTGGAGTTCTTCCTCGAGATGGAGTAGTTTGTCCTTTTCGCTCTGAACCATCTTGGTAACCGGAATTCCGGTCCAACGCGACACGATTGCGGCGATATCATCGCTATCCACTTCCTCTTTTATCATCGCATTGTCGCCTTGCATAGTGTGCAACCGCTCTTGAATGGCTTTGTTCTCGTCCTCCTTCTGCTTGATTTTGGAGTAACGAATTTCAGCCACGCGGGCATAGTCGCCATCTCGCTCGGCGCGTTCAGCCTCGAAGTTAAGTCGCTCGATATCAATCTTGTTTTGTTGAATCTTATTGATTTCGGTCTTTTCGGCTTGCCATTTGGCTCGATAAGTCTTTTCCTCGTCGCGGAGGTCGGCAAGTTCCTTCTCGAGCTGCTTGATTTTCTGCTCATCGCCTTCGCGCTTGATAGCCTCGCGCTCGATTTCGAGTTGGGCGATTTTGCGCATCACCTCGTCGAGCACCTGTGGGAGTGAATCGATTTCGAGCCTTAATTTGGCGGCAGCCTCGTCGATAAGGTCGATAGCCTTATCGGGGAGGAAACGGTCGGTGATATATCGTTCCGAAAGTTGAACGGCAGCAATGATAGCCTCATCTTTAATTCTCACCTTGTGGTGATTCTCATAGCGCTCCTTCAATCCGCGGAGGATTGCAATCGCACTGAGTTCGTCAGGCTCATCGACCATGACTTTCTGGAAACGACGCTCGAGCGCCTTATCTTTCTCGAAATATTTTTGATATTCGTCGAGAGTGGTGGCACCGATGCTACGCAACTCACCGCGGGCAAGTGCAGGCTTGAGAATATTGGCGGCATCCATGGCACCTTCGCCCTTACCTGCGCCCACAAGAGTGTGGATTTCATCGATAAAGAGGATAATCTCGCCGTCCGAGCTGATAACCTCATTTACCACAGCTTTCAATCGCTCTTCAAATTCACCCTTATATTTTGCACCGGCAACAAGTGCGCCCATGTCGAGAGAATACACCTGCTTGCTCTTAAGGTTTTCCGGCACATCGCCCCTCACGATACGCTGGGCAAGCCCTTCGGCAATCGCTGTTTTACCCACACCCGGCTCACCGATAAGCATCGGGTTGTTTTTGGTGCGTCGGCTCAAAATCTGGAGCACGCGACGAATTTCATCATCACGCCCGATAACCGGGTCGAGTTTCCCTTCGCGAGCTCGCTCGTTGAGGTTGATAGAGTATTTGCTCAAAGCCTGATAGGAATCTTCGGCGCTTTGGTCGGTAGCTTTCTTCCCCTTGCGCAACTCGTTTAATGCCATCTCAAGTTCGCGTTCACCCACACCGGCGTCCTTGAGGATTGTCGAGGCTGAGCTGTTGACAAGGAACAAAGCCATGAGCAAAGCCTCAATGGTAACATATTCATCGCCGAGTTTCTTGGAGTAATCGAGCGCACTCTGCATCACATCATTGGATTCTCGGCTCAAATAAGCATCACCGCCACCGCTCACCTTGGGAAGCATGGCAATTTGCTTATCCACTTCACTTGCAATCAACCCCGCATTTGCACCGAGTTTCTGGAAGATGAAGTTGGTTACCGATTCACCAACATCAATCACCGCTTTCAACAGGTGCACAGGTTCGATTGCCTGATTGCGGTTCTGCTGGCACATCTGCAATGCCTTTTGAACCACTTCCTGCGATTTGATTGTAAAATTGTTGAAATTCATACTATTTAGTTATTTATTTGTTTCTGTTTTGTCTTGCGATTATAACAAGTCGCACACCCAATAGTTCGCAAACATCGTGCCAAACCGCTTTGCATCCCCGCAAGTGTTGTTTGGTGTATCGAAATTATGACAAATTATCAGTTTTGGATAAAAAATGTCATAAATCTCGAAGCTATGCCCCAAATGCTTTGATTTTGCCCTCGTTTTTCACTAACTTTGCACCCAAATACGCATTATGGAATTTAAACTTACAGCAACAGATAGCAACAGTGCAGCGAGGGCGGGTGTAATCACCACCGACCACGGCACCATAGAAACCCCGATTTTTATGCCTGTGGGCACAGTCGGCTCGGTTAAAGGGGTGCACGCCTTTGAATTGCGCAACGACATAAAAGCTCAAATCATTCTCGGCAACACTTATCACCTCTATCTCCGCCCGGGAATAGAAATCCTCGAAAAAGCAGGCGGAATACAGAAGTTTAACAGCTGGAATGGTCCGATGCTCACCGACAGTGGCGGTTTTCAAGTGTTTTCGCTCTCTGCCAACCGCAAACTCAAAGAGGAAGGGGCATATTTCCGCTCCCACATCGATGGCAGCAAGCACCTGTTTACCCCCGAAGGGGTGGTTGACATAGAGCGCTCGATAGGTGCCGACATAATGATGGCGCTCGACGAGTGTCCTCCCGGCGACAGCGAATACGACTACGCCAAAAAGTCGCTCGCGCTCACCCTCCGATGGCTCAAACGCGGATGGGAGCACTTCAATGCCACCGAGCCTAAATATGGCTACAAACAATCGTTTTTCCCTATCGTGCAAGGTTGCGTATATCACGACCTGCGCACCGAATCGGCAAAATTTGTCGCCGACCTCGGGGCTGACGGTAATGCCATCGGCGGACTTGCCGTGGGCGAGCCCACCGAGAAAATGTATGAGATGATAGAGGTAGTAAACGACATCCTCCCCACCGACAAGCCTCGCTACCTGATGGGGGTGGGAACTCCGGCGAATATCCTGGAGGCTATCGACCGCGGTGTGGATATGATGGATTGCGTGATGCCGACTCGAAACGGGCGCAACGGTATGCTCTTCACCCGAAACGGCATTATGAACATGCGCAACAAGAAATGGGCAGACGACTTCTCCCCTATCGACGAGGGTGGAGCTTCGATTGTAGATGAGGTGTATTCGCGCGCCTATTTGCGCCACCTGTTTGTGTCGCAAGAATTGCTTGCCATGCAGATAGCATCGATTCACAACCTCGCCTTCTATCTGTGGCTTGTGAAAGAGGCTCGAAAGCACATCATCGATGGAGATTTCAAGGCTTGGAAGACTCAAATGGTTGAAAACGTAACAAGGAGACTGTAGAATGAACTTCAAAGGCATATTTGCCAAAATAAAGGAACGCATCGCCGGCTTGGCAGGCAAATTGAGGCTAAGCAAGGAATTGCCGAGGATTAAAATCCTCGACCTTTATATCATACGCAAGTTTCTCGGCACTTATGTGTTCTCAATTCTTCTTTTGCTCACCATCGTAGTGGTGTTTGACATCAACGAGAAACTCGACGCGATGATGGAGGCTCCGCTCAAAGAGACGATATTCGATTATTTCTGGAACTTCCTCCCCTATTTTGCCAACCAGTTTAGTCCGCTGTTCACATTTATTTCGGTGATATTTTTCACCTCCAAGATGGCAGATAACTCCGAAATCATCGCCATCTTGTCGAGCGGCATAAGTTTCAAGCGGCTGCTCATCCCGTATATGGTGGCAGCGGCAATAATAGCGTCGTTTACATTCGTGCTCAGCGCCTATGTAATTCCGCCCGCCAATGTGAAACGTATTGCCTACACCAATAAATATGTAAAAAACAAGAAAGTGGATTACGGCTCCAACATTCAGTTGCAAGTGAGCCCCGGAGTGATTGCCTACATGTCGCGTTTCGACAACTACAACCGCACCGGCTACAATTTCTCGCTCGACAAGTTTGAGGGAAAAATGCTCAAGTCGCGCCTCACCGCCTACTCGATAAAATATGACACCCTGTATCGATGGACCGCACGCGACTACATGATTCGCGACTTCGATGGAATGCGTGAGACAACACGCTCGGGCAACAATCTCGACACAATCATATCTATTGAGCCGCGCGATTTCCTTATTTCGGTCAACGACCAGGAAACCCTCACCCTTCCTGCACTCAAATCCTACATCGACAAGCAGAAAGCGCGCGGAGTTGCCAACATAAAGAATTTTGAAATCGAACTGCATCGGCGATATGCCGACACTGCAGCCGCATTTATCCTCACCCTCATCGGCATGTCGCTTTCTTCGCGGAAAGTGCGTGGTGGAATGGGCGTAAACATCGGTATCGGACTCGGCTTGAGTTTCAGTTACATTCTGTTCTCCAAGGTAACAGCAACATTTGCTTTCTCGGGATACACATCACCGTTTGTGGCTATGTGGATACCAAATTTCATATTCATTATAATCGCTTGCGTGCTATATCGCAAGGCATCTATTTAGAATTAGCGTTATGAAATCCAATCGAACAATCGACACCCTGCTCGTCATTTCGACAATTGGGGTGGTAGCGACAGGGATTATGCTACACCTCAAAAAGCATGAAATCCTCATCGAACCACGCGACATTCTCAAGATTATTCACTATTCTCTCGGCGCAATTATGGTGCTATGCGGCTATCTTCACTATCGAGTGCGCACCGGCATCCTTTCGGCTATGAAAAAGTCGAAACCGATGTTTCGGGCATTCTCGCTCGTGCTGCTATGGCTGATTGTGACTCTAACTCTCACCGGAGCGTGGAAACTGTTTGACCCCGTGAAAATTCCGCATCTCGGACTAATCCACTACTATATGGGCATTGCCATGGCGGTAGTGTCGGTGATACATCTGCGCTCAGCTTTGCCGTGGCTAATCGCAAAATTCAAAAAATAACCAACCCGCCGAGGCATTTCCAACGGATTGAAAACCACTGAAATACAACGGGCTGCTCCCATCGGAACAGCCCGCCATTTTTTATATCAGTTGATGAAAATTAGATTACGCCTTGTCCCATCATTGCGTGAGCCACTTTCATGAAGCCTGCAATGTTGGCGCCTTTCATATAGTTGATGTAACCATCGGCTTCTGTACCGTATTTCACACATTGTGTGTGGATGTCGTTCATGATGCCATGAAGTTTTTCGTCAACTTCGGCTTCGCTCCAAGAGAGGTGCATTGCGTTCTGGCTCATTTCGAGACCCGAAGTGGCAACACCACCGGCATTTACAGCCTTGCCCGGACCATACATTACTTTGGCGGCAATGAATGTGTCGATAGCCTCGGGAGTGCAACCCATGTTGGAAACTTCGCCCACGCAGAGCACGTTGTTCTTCACGAGGTTTTCGGCATCTTCCTTGCCCACTTCGTTTTGAGTGGCACATGGCATGGCGATATCCACCTTAACCTCCCAAGGACGACGTCCGGGGAAGAATTTTGCATTGGGATATTTCTCGGCATAAGGAGCTACGATGTCTTCGCCGGAAGCGCGAAGTTGAAGCATATAGTCGATTTTCTCGCCCGAGATGCCATCAGGGTCATATACATAACCGTCGGGACCTGAGATTGTTACAACCTTGGCACCGAGTTGGGTTGCTTTTGTTGCAGCACCCCAAGCCACGTTGCCGAAGCCCGAGATTGCAACTGTCTTGCCCTCGAATGTCTCACCTTTGGTCTTGAGCATGTTTTGAACGAAATAGCATGCACCGAAACCGGTAGCCTCGGGACGAATCTTCGAGCCGCCAAATTCAAGACCTTTGCCGGTGAATGTTCCGGTGTGCTCTTGAGCGAGTTTCTTGTACATACCAAACATGTAGCCAACTTCACGGCCACCTACGCCGATATCGCCTGCGGGAACATCGCGGTCGGGACCGAGATTACGCCACAATTCGAGAATGAACGCCTGGCAGAAACGCATGATTTCGCGGTCGCTCTTGCCGCGTGGCGAGAAGTCGCTACCACCTTTGCCACCGCCCATAGGAAGTGTGGTGAGAGCGTTTTTGAAAGTCTGCTCAAAACCGAGGAACTTGAGGATTGAGAGGTTTACCGATGCGTGGAAACGGATACCGCCCTTGTAGGGACCGATAGCGTTGTTGAATTGCACACGGTAACCGATGTTGGTTTGAACTTCACCTTTGTCGTCAAGCCAGTTGACGCGGAATGTGAAGATACGATCGGGCTCAACCATGCGCTCGATTATCTTGTTTTTCTCAAATTCGGGATGCTGATTGTAAACGTCCTGAACCGAAAGCAACACTTCTTTCACTGCTTGCAAATACTCCTTTTCGCCGGGGTGCTTTGCTTCCAAATCTCTTAAAATTTCTTCTACTTTCATGTCAATAGAATATTAAAGGTATTGAAAAGTTAATTGTAATTTTCTCAAATCATATCTTTTTGTCATCAAACAAACCTATTTCGGTGCTTTTCAAGGCAAATCGGCAATCAATTTCGCTTCGTCGGAATTGTCTTTTATGGCATTTTGACATACAGCCTATTTGATAACACAATGCAAATATAAGCCATTTTTATTTTCAAAACTAATTTTTCACCAACTTTTTTCATCTCTATTTTTCGATTCGCAAGCGGGCGGGTTGCGCTTTTATAACACTTGCCGCTGCAAAATTTGTAATCTGTAAGCCAACTGCTTTAATTCGCACGTTTTTCCTCTCAAAACTGCAGATTTCCTTATTAATTTTTTTTGCTGCCGAAAACTCTATTTTCTCTTCAATTTATTGCATATTACACAGATTTGTCTTAATTTCGCATTGATGAAATTTATCAACGACAATTCAATATCCAAGCATAAGATTAAGCGACGCTATCGGCTGTCGTTTCAAAGCGAAAACACGCTCAACGAATTGTGGAGCGTAAAGCTCACTCGCGGCAAGGTGTTTATCGCGCTTGCGGTGATTATTGCCGCCATTACCACCCTCATCTCCACCATCATTGTGAGCACGCCGCTGCGCACTTTCCTCCCGGGATACCTCAAATCGGAGCAACGCACCGAAAACATAGTGAACGCTTTCCGCCTCGATTCGCTCGAGAAGGCTGTCGCCGCCAATGAAGCGTATATTTCCAATATCCGCAACATCATCACCGGCAACATCCCCGACACCGTCGTGCGCGACTCCTCCGCGGTCCATTATCCAACCGACTCGCTAATTCCTCAATCGCAACGCGAAAAGGAGTTTATCTCGCAATACGATGAGCGCGAGCGATTCAACCTGTCGGTGCTCACGCCTATCGCAGCCGAAGGGCTGGTGTTTGCCGCTCCGGTTCAGGGAAAAATCACCGAGGAAAACGAGGATGCCACCACCATCCACATCGTTGCGCCTCGCAATGCGCCGGTGTGTGCAATCTACAACGGCACTGTGATTAGTTGCGCCAAAACCGCCAAAGGAACAACCATTATCATTCAGCACCCGAGCGGATTCATCTCAATCTATGGCAATCTCGCCGCCACATTCATCGAACGCGGAGCAAAAGTGGCATCATCGCAAGCCATCGCCACTGCGCCCACCGACGACTCGGTGATATTTGAATTGTGGCACGACGGCATTCCTGCCGCACCGCGCAAGTTTATTGCCTTCTAACGGGCCTTTTTCGCTTCCATTCTTTCCTTATCTACATTCTTAAGGTGTTAAGAAGCACTAATTGTGGCGTGTAGTGTGTGATTTTTGGCTAATTTGTAGTAAATTTGCAACTTGGTTATTAAAGATAATAAATTCGTGAAAAATATAGCAATTCTCGGCAGTACAGGCTCTATCGGGCGACAGACTCTCGACATTATTTCGGAGTATCCCGACCGATTCCGCGCTGTTCTTCTCACTGCCAATACAAGTGTGGATTTGCTCATTGAGCAATCGATAAAATACCGACCCAAAATGGCGATTATAGCCGATTCGCAATGCTACAAGCGCCTGTACGATACTCTCGAGCCGCTCGGCATAGCCACCGCCTGCGGAGCCGACGCTATCGCCGATGCCGTTACAGATTCCGAAATCGACACCGTGGTTACCGCTATGGTGGGATATAGCGGATTGAAGCCCACAATCGCCGCAATCGAGCACAACAAGGAAATCGCCCTCGCCAACAAGGAGACCCTCGTTGTTGCCGGCGAACTAATCACCGGGATGCTTGCAAGCTCGAAATCGAAGATTTACCCCGTTGATTCCGAGCACTCGGCAATTTTCCAATCGCTTGTGGGCGAGGAGCACGACAAAATCAACAAAATCATTCTCACCGCTTCGGGAGGTCCGTTCCGCACTCTCCCCAAGGAGAAACTTCCTTTGGTAACCAAAGCCGACGCCCTCAACCACCCTAATTGGAAGATGGGTGCCAAAATCACAATCGACTCGGCTACAATGATGAACAAAGGTTTTGAGGTTATCGAGGCAAAATGGCTTTTTGATGTCGATGCCGACCGCATCGAGGTGGTGGTGCATCCGCAGAGCATAATCCACTCGATGGTGGAATATGTCGATGGCTCTATCAAGGCGCAACTCGGGCTTCCCGACATGCACCTCCCCATTCGTTACGCGCTCGGATTCCCGGAACGACTCCACAGCAACTGCCCCAAATTAAAGGTGAGCGACTATGCCAACCTCACATTTGAGGCTCCCGATTTCGACAAGTTCCCGATGCTCGGACTCGCTTTCGAGGCTATCAAGCGCGGTGGCAATGTTCCTTGCGCACTCAATGCGGCAAACGAAGTGGCTGTGGCATCATTTTTGCATGATAAAATCAGGTTTATCGACATTGCGACCATTGTCGAGAAAACGATGCTCGAAACGCCGTTCATCTCAGCCCCGACATACGAAGATTTAGTAGAAACAAACGACGAGGCTCGCAAGCGCGCCGAGTCTTATTTATAAAAACATATATGGAAACATTTTTTATCAAAGCAACTCAGTTGATACTCGCTTTTGCCATTCTTGTAATCATCCACGAGTTTGGTCACTACATTTTTGCACGCTTTTTTGGCATTAAAGTTGAAAAATTCTGTCTCTTCTTCGACCCTTGGTTCACTCCATATACCTACAAGCCAAAACGCAAAGATGACGGCCAGGACCCAAATGCCGACGGCTACCACCCCACATGGCGCGACACCGCCTACGGCATCGGTTGGCTCCCTCTCGGCGGATATGTCAAGATTGCCGGAATGATCGACGAGTCGATGGACACCGAGCAACTCAAGCAACCTGCCAAAAGTTGGGAATTTCGTTCCAAGCCGGCGTGGCAACGCCTGTTGGTGATGGTTGCAGGTGTGTTGTTTAACTTCATCCTCGCTATTATCATCTATTCCGGACTTGCCTACACCCAAGGCGAATCATACATCAATTTCACCGATGCCACTCTCGGAATGGAATTTTGCGAGACTGCACAAAAAGCGGGATTTGTCGATGGCGATATCCCCCTCACAGCCGATGGCGCTGCAATCACCTACGAAACCAATATGCTCGACATCATCGGTGCGAAACAGGTTACCGTATTGCGCAACGGCACCGACACTGTCGCTATCAATCTCCCGAGCAACTTTGTTCTCCAAGTGAACAGCGAGATGGAAAAGACTCGCAGACCGGTGATGGCATTAGCAATGCCGGTGGTGGTAAGCCAAACCATGAATGGTGAGGGGGCCGCACACGCCGGACTCAAAAAAGGCGACCGCATCACATCGGTCAACGGAGCCGAAGCACAGTCGTTCACCCGTTTCACTCGCGCTCTTGCCGAAAACAGCGGTAAGACAGTGCAACTCGGATTCATACGCGACGGCAAGCCTACAACAGCCGCTGTCGAAGTGAACGAGAACGGAAAAATCGGAGTCCAACTCACCCCCATCGACGAAATCTATCCGGTGCAATACAAGCACTATTCCCTCTTGCAGTCAATCCCACAGGGATGCAAGATGGGTGTTGACAAATTGACAAGTTACATCGGACAATTTAAATATGTATTCACATCCGAAGGTGCCAAGAGCATCGGAGGCTTCGGCGCAATCGGCAGCATTTTCCCCGAATCATGGAACTGGATTGCATTCTGGAACATCACCGCATTCCTTTCGGTGATTCTTGCCTTTATGAACATCCTTCCCATTCCGGCTCTCGATGGCGGACATGTGCTCTTCCTCCTTTATGAGGTAATCACTCGTCGCGAGCCCAACCAGAAGTTCCTCGAATATGCTCAAATCGCAGGCATGGTGTTCCTCATAGGCTTGCTGATTTACGCCAATGGAAACGATATCTACCGTTTTTTCATTAAATAACACATCACGACAATGACCTACAAACGAATATATCTCAAACGCGGCAAAGAAGAATCGCTGCAACGCTTCCACCCCTGGGTTTTCTCCGGTGCCATACACCGCATTGAAGACGGCATCGAGGAGGGAGACCTCGTGAGCGTGTTCTCAGCCTCGGGCGACCACATCGGCAACGGACACTACCAGATTGGAAGTATCTCGGTGAGAATACTCGATTTCTCCGACAGGTCTATTGATGAGAGTTTCTTTGTTGAACGGCTCACACAGGCGCTCAACATGAGACGCGCTCTCAACCTCATGCGCCCCGACAACAATGCGTTCCGTTTGGTGCATGGCGAGGGTGATTTCCTCCCCGGGCTGGTAATCGACATCTATGGCGACACCGCCGTGGTGCAAGCCCATTCTCCGGGAATGCACTTCGCCCGCACTATCATCGCCAACGCCCTCACTTCGCTCGACGGCATTACAGTGAAAAATGTGTATTACAAGTCGGAAACCACCCTCCCCTACAAAGCAAATCTCGACCCGCAAAACGATTATATTATCGGCTCTTTCACTTCCAATGTGGCAATGGAGAATGGGTTGAAATTTCATGTAGATTGGCTAAAAGGGCAGAAAACCGGTTTCTTTGTGGACCAACGCGAAAACCGTTCTCTTCTCGAGCACTATTCTCAGGGAAGAACAGTGTTGAATATGTTCTGCTACACAGGCGGATTCTCATTTTATGCAATGCGCGGCGGTGCCAAGCTCGTCCACTCTGTGGATAGCTCTGCCAAAGCCATCCAACTCACCACCGACAATGTGGAGCTCAACTTCCCCGGAGACTCTCGCCACAAGGCTTTTGCCGAGGACGCATTCAAGTTTCTCGATGAGATGAAAAGTGAATACGACCTCATTATTCTCGACCCACCGGCTTTTGCCAAGCATAAAAGCGCCCTTAAAAACGCGCTCATCGGCTATCGCAAACTCAATGCCAAGGCTTTTGAGAAAATCAAGCCCGGTGGCATCCTCTTCACCTTCTCCTGCTCGCAGGCTGTGTCGAAGGAGCAGTTCCGCCTTGCTGTTTTCAGTGCCGCTGCAATGTCGCGCCGCAAGATTAGGATTCTTCACCAACTCACACAACCTTCCGACCACCCTATCAACATCTACCACCCGGAAGGTGAATACCTCAAGGGGCTGGTGCTCTATGTCGAATAAGAAAACTATAATCCAACTGATATGAACAAAAAATTAATTTTTGCCTCTCTGCTGGCAATCGCTTCAACAACTATGACAAATGCCCGGGACAATTTCAACTATCATGTCGATAACTTCGCCGACATTCAAGTGCTTCGCTACGAGGTGCCGGGTTTCGACAACCTGTCGCTTCAAGAGAAAGAATATATCTATTATCTCACCGAAGCCGCTCTCTATGGTCGCGATATTTTGTGGGACCAAAACGGCAAGTACAATTTGGTAATCCGACAGACTATCGAGGCTGTATATACCCATTATAAAGGAGATAAAAACGACCCGCAATTTGTCGCTCTCGAGAAATATCTCAAGCAAATCTGGTTTGCCAATGGTCTATACCACCACTACAGCATGGACAAGTTCACTCCGGGTTTCACTCAAGAGTTCTTCACCAAGGCTGTAAAGGCACTCCCCAAGAAATACCTTCCTCTTTGCAAAAAAGAGAAAGTGGATGCATTCCTTGCAAAAATCAATCCTGTGATTTTCGACCCGACAGTGCTTCCCAAGCGTGTTAATCAGGCTGCCGATGCCGACCTTATCCTCACAAGCGCCAACAATCTCTACGACGGCGTTAATCAAGCCGAGGTGGAGGCATTCTATGAGGCTATGAAGAATCCCGCCGACCCCACTCCTATTTCATACGGTCTCAATGCCAAGGTTGTGAAACGCGATGGAAAGGTTGTGGAAGATGTGTATAAAATCGGCGGACTCTACAGCAGTGCCATCGAGAAAATTGTGTATTGGCTCAAAAAAGCCGAGGCTGTCGCTCTCAACGACACTCAGCGCAAGACTATCGCTTCGCTTATCGATTTCTACACCACCGGAGACCTCAAGACTTTCGATGAATACTCAATTATTTGGGCTGGCGACACCAAGAGCAAAATTGATTTTGTCAACGGTTTTATCGAGTCCTACGGCGACCCGCTCGGCATGACCGGCTCGTGGGAATCGCTCGTGAATATCAAAAACGAGGAAGCCTCTCACCGCACCGAAGTAATCAGCGACAACGCGCAATGGTTTGAAGACCATTCTCCTGTTGACGCCCGCTTCAAGAAGGAGGAGGTGAAGGGTGTATCCGCCAAGGTCATCAATGCGGCAATTCTCGCCGGAGACTGCTACCCTGCAACTCCTATCGGCATCAACTTGCCCAACTCCAACTGGATTCGCGCCCGCTACGGCTCGAAATCGGTTACTATCGAGAATATCACCGACGCCTACGACAAGGCGGCTCAAGGCAATGGCTTCAATGCCGAGTTTGTAATCGACCAATACACTTCCGACCTTTTGGATAAATACGGGTTCATTACCGACAACCTCCACACCGACCTCCACGAATGTCTCGGACATGGCTCGGGCAAATTGCTCCCGGGTGTCGATCCCGACGCTCTCAAAGCCTACGGCTCGACCCTCGAGGAAACTCGTGCCGACCTCTTCGCCCTCTATTACATGGCAGACCAGAAACTTATCGACCTCGGTCTCCTCGACAATCCCGATGCCTACAAGGCTTGCTATTACAAATACATCCTCAATGGCAATATGACCCAACTTATGCGCATCGAGCCGGGCAAGGATATCGAAGAATCGCACATGCGCAACCGCAAACTCATTGCTGAATGGGCTTACGAGCATGGCAAGAGCGAAAATGTGATTGAATATGTGAAACACGATGGTAAAACTTTCATCAAAATCAACAACTACGAGCGCCTGCGCGAACTCTTCGGTGAGTTGCTTGCCGAGATTCAACGCATCAAATCCACCGGCGACTATGATGCCGGTCGCGCCCTCGTTGAGCAATATGCGGTGAAAGTTGACCCCGAGCTCCACAAAGAGGTGCTCGAGCGCTACTCGCAACTCAACATTGCCCCCTACAAAGGCTTTGTCAACCCGATTTACCGTCCTGTTCACGACAAAAACGGCATCATTCAAGACATCACAATCGATTATTCCGAAGGCTATATCGACCAGATGCTCCGCTACTCAAAGGATTATTCAACTCTCACTAAATAAGGTCTAAACTTTTACGGTTCCGGCACTTGCTGCATCTCGGCGGCATGTCGGAACCGTTTTTTCTATTATCATGACTCTACAAGAAGCAAAAAAAGAACTTTATGCGCTTCGCAACGGCATAATGGCAGACTATCTGCGCAAGGCGGGCGATGAGCATCCCTATATTTTCGGCGTTTCGCTCGCTCAAATACTCGAATTGGCTCGTTCAATCGGGCACGACGGCACATTGGCACGTGCGTTGTGGAACGACGGCAAATGCCGGGAAAGCCAAATTCTCGCCCTCACCATAATGCCGACAGAAGAAGTTGACATCAATTTTGCCAAGACAATAATTTCCGACATTCCAAACGTGGAGATTGCCGACATTGCCTGCCACAGGCTGCTTCGCAACCTCCCTTTTGCATGGCAACTCGCCGAAGAAAATGCCGCTGCCGACAACACGCTCAGGCAATACATAGCCTTGAGACTGCTTGTCAACCTCGATGCTATCGGGAAAATAAAAAAACAAAGTGATTTGGTAAGGATTGTAGAACAGATGCCCGATTCGCCACAATTTGCAGCGATGAAGCAGGACTTACTTTCGCCCGAAGATTAGCCGAGCGGCAAAATCACAGGCTCCTCGTTATCAGCGATTTCAAGAAGGGAATACTTTTCGAGATATGCCGGGATTTCATCTTCCGGCATTGTTTGTAATTGCGCGGAATGGCGGCGCAACTCCGCCCCACCCACTATCACGACGCCATTGATAAACTCGGTGCTGTGAATCTCGCAGGTGTAGGGTTCCACCTTGTAGTCATTTCCATCGATTGTGCACACGAGCATAGAGCCGGAAGCCTTGGCGGAAAACAATCTATGGCACAAGAAGCGATACATATTCCTCCCCGGGGTTTTACTCCTTAGTCTTCTGCTTATAGATGCGCTGATAGAAGAATTTGTGGTACTTGCTCTTCTCAAGACGCGTGCGCACCAGCGAAATGCTGTCGAGAAGCACCACTTCGCCTTGATTTATATCGGGCTTTGACAACATTCCATACACGCGCTTCACATCTTTGGTGGAATCGCTTTGGAGAGTGAGTTTTGCCCAGCCTTCCGATGCCTCTACGCGGTTGAGGAATGAGGTAGTGCCATCGGCGTAATCGATGGCGAAGAACACCCGCAGTTGCCCGCGGACATTGAAGTATCGGAATGCCCACAGATACACATCACCGCGCTTGAAATCGTCATCGGCTGTCAAATCAAATATGATGGGAGCATCGGCACGGCGAATTGCAGCGATGCGATTTTCGTTCCACAGATTGGCGCTGTCGCCTGCTGCAAGAGTAACCTGTCCTTCCCGAGCGGCTGCAAGGCGAATCTCCTTTTCCTCATCTTCAAGTCGCTCAATCACCCGGTCATACACCTTTTTATATTGGTCGATATGATGCCCGTACCACATGAGAGATGTGTCAAACTGCTCCTGCGTTACATTGTGGCGCATGAAAATTGTCTGTCGGAAAGTCTTCTTTAGCGAGTCGCTATAGAAACTTCCGGAATTCATTTCCACATAAGCCTCCCCCTTGTGCACATCTACAAGCAGCGACACCATGTCGTCCTCTCCTATCACATATCCGGGAGTGGAATTGCAAGCGATGAGCACCAGGAATAGGGGCAATATGTAAAGCAGAAAGCGCATAGCCGAGAACTAATTTTCTTTCTTGGGCAATGGTGTTGAAATGTATTTCGAGTAGAAAAATATGAGCAAAATAACGCCCACGCTCAAGGCGGCGTCAGCCACATTGAATATCGGTTGGAAGAACACAAAATGTTCGCCACCCACCCATGGCATCCATTGAGGCCATGTCCATTGGCACAGCGGGAAGTAGAACATATCCACTACCCTGCCGTGAAACAATGTGCCATATCCGCCGTCGGGCGGAAGGAATGAAGCAGTGAAAGGATAAGGAGGATTGTCGAAAAGCACCCCATATAAAGTGCAGTCGATAGCGTTGCCAATCGTTCCGGCGGTAATGAGAGCCACACTCACTAAGTAGCCCCACTTCACCCCTTCCACCTTGGTGATGCGCAAGATGTAATATACAAAGAGGATTCCGGCTATGATTCGGAATAGAGTGAGCACAAGTTTGTTGATAATCTCCATTCCGAAAGCCATGCCGTTATTCTCGATAAACACCAGGCGAAACCAATTTGTGATGCGATATTCCTCACCATAAAAGAATGAGGTTTTCACCCAGATTTTGAGCAATTGGTCGATTATCACCACTGCCAGAACAATGATGATTGATATTAAAGCTTTCTTATTCTTCACTATTAATGACCAATTTAGCGTTTCTTCTCTTCAAGTTTGGCATCGATGCCGAGTGTGGCATGTGGAACAGCGCGAAGGCGCTCCTTTGGTATCAGTTTGCCGGTTTCGCGGCAGATACCATAGGTTTTGTTCTCGATGCGGATGAGCGCAGCTTGCAAATGCTGTATAAACTTCATCTGTCGCTGTGCGAGGCGTCCTGCCTCCTCCTTGTTGAGCGTTGTTGCCCCCTCTTCCAGCACTTTGAATGTGGGAGAGGTATCGGAAGTGTCATTGCCGTCGCTTCCTTGGAGGTTTGCCTTGAGCAATTCGTAATCGTGGTTGGCTTTCTCCAATTTCTGCAGAATCAATTCCTTAAATTCTTGCAATTCCTCATCGGAATACCTTGTTTTCTCAACCATAATACTTATACTTTTTTAACCGATACTTTAAGATTCATATCTTCGAGCACGCAGGCATCGACATCATCAACCGGAGCCACTTGGATCGACACCGCAAGCACTTGCTTGGCGATGTAGTCGGCATATTCGTTCACTGCCTCATCGGTTTCGGCATTTGGCGATACCACAACAGTGATCTTATCGGTGATGTTGAAGTCTTTGTCTTTGCGGATGTTTTGGATGCGATTTACAAGTTCGCGCGCAATGCCCTCACGACGGAGTTCGTCGGTAACGGTGATGTCGAGAGCCACGGTGAGCGAACCTTGGTTAGCCACGAGCCAGCCCGGGATATCCTCCGAAATCACCTCTACATCGGCGAGTTCGAGCACTGCATCGTTGCCATCGATTGAGAATGTGAATTTGCCCTCTTTTTCGAGTGTGATGATATCTTTTTGCGACATTTGCGATGCAAGTGCTGCAAGTTGCTTCATCTGCTTGCCGAATTTAGGACCAAGTTTCTTGAAATCGAGTTTGAGGCGTTTCACAAGCACTCCCTCGTCGTTGCCAACGAATTTGATTTCCTTCACATTCACCTCGTTGGTAATCAAGTCGCGGACAGCCTCGATAGATTCGCGTTGGTGTGCATCGAGCACCGGAATCATTATCTGTTGAAGCGGTTGACGCACCTTGAGATTCTCCTTGCGGCGAAGCGAAAGCACCATAGAAGTGGTGTCTTGAGCCAACATCATTCGTTCTTCGAGCGCTTTGTCGATTATTGTCTCATCAACCTCGGGGAACAATGCGAGGTGTACCGATTTCACATCCTCATTGCCCACCGACACAAGGTCGCGATAAAGTTTGTCGGCATAGAACGGTGCTATAGGAGCGATGAGCAGAGCCACGGTTTTGAGGCAAGTGTAAAGGGTTTGATAAGCCGACAATTTGTCTTTTGTCATCTCGCCACCCCAGAAACGCTTGCGGTTGAGGCGCACATACCAGTTGGAGAGATGGTCGTTCACGAAGTCTTGGATTGCGCGGGCGGCACGAGTAGGCTCGTAGTCTGAGATTTGAGTGTCCACCTCTTTTACCAACGAGTTGAGGAGCGACAACACCCAACGGTCGATTTCGGGGCGCTCGGCTACCGGAACCTGGGCTGCGCTGTTGTCAAAGCCATCGACATTGGCATAAAGTGCAAAGAATGAATAGGTGTTATAGAGGGTGCCAAAGAATTTGCTTCTCACCTCAACAACTCCTGCCTCGTCGAATTTGAGGTTATCCCACGGCGATGAGTTGGAGATCATATACCAGCGGAGCGGGTCGGTTCCGTATGTTTTGATTGCGCCAAACGGGTCAACGGCATTGCCAAGTCGTTTCGACATCTTGTTACCGTTCTTGTCGAGCACAAGACCATTGGAGATAACCGATTTGTAAGCCACGCTGTCGAAAATCATAGTGCCAATAGCGTGGAGTGTGAAGAACCATCCGCGAGTTTGGTCAACACCCTCGGCGATGAAGTCGGCAGGATAAACGGTGCGGTTGTCAAATGCCTCTTTGTTCTCAAACGGATAGTGAATTTGGGCGTATGGCATAGCGCCTGAATCGAACCACACGTCGATAAGGTCGGTCTCGCGAGTGAGCACATTGCCTGTTGCCGACACGAGCTTGATATCATCTACGTATGGGCGGTGCAAGTCGATGCGGTTGTAATTTTCTTTCGACATATCGCCGGGAACAAAACCTTTCTCCTTCAGCGGATTGGAAGCCATCACACCGGCAGCCACCGATTTCTCTATTTCATTGTAAAGTTGCTCTACACTGCCAATGCAGATTTCCTCACGGGTCTCGGCGTTGCGCCAAATCGGGAGCGGTGTGCCCCAATAGCGGCTACGGCTCAAGTTCCAATCGTTGAGGTTCTCGAGCCACTTGCCGAAACGGCCTGTACCGGTTGACTCCGGTTTCCACTTGATGGTCTTATTGAGCTCAACCATGCGGTCTTTGCACGCAGTTGAGCGGATAAACCAGCTGTCGAGCGGATAGTAGAGCACCGGCTTGTCGGTACGCCAGCAGTGGGGATAGTTGTGCACATGCTTTTCAATCTTGAATGCTGTGCCCTCTTGCTTCATCTCCATGCATATTACGATGTTGAGGTCTTCGCTCTTCGATGCGGCAGCCTCATCGTATTTTCCGTTTTCGTTGAATTTGGGGTCGTAAGCGTTCTTCACATAGTCCCCTTCGTGGTGCTTGTAAGCCTCGACATTCACACAAGCCTCGACAAATTGCGGTGCGCACTCCTCGAGAAGGTAATACTTACCTGTGAGGTCAACCATCGGGCGGGTTTCACCCTTGGTGTTAACCATGAAGAGCGACGGAATGCCGGCTGCTTTAGCAACCTTGGCGTCGTCGGCACCAAATGTGGGCGCGATGTGCACGATACCGGTACCATCCTCGGTGGTTACATAATCGCCGGGGATTACACGGAATGCCTCCGATTCGAGCTCCACAAACTTGTCGTTGCCCACTGCGAAGCATTTTTCGGGATGGGCAGCGGCTGCATCAGCAACATATATCGGTGAATTGTCATCCACTTTCTCGAGCGGTTTCACCCATGGCATGAGTTGGGCATAGCGCATTCCCACGAGGTCGGAACCGCGATAGCGAGCCACAACACGATAGGGAACAACTTTATCGCCCGGCTTGTAGGCATCGAAATCGCCATTCTCGCCTTCTGCCTTGAGATAAGCCTTCTATGCTTTTGAACAGCTTCGGCGGCCTCTTCGACTGTTTCAAAGATTCCGATGTA
>JBJEKB010000083.1:0-4240 GCA_051878395.1 Muribaculaceae bacterium | reverse complement strand
GCATCGGTAATCCACACGTTCAAATTGACAAACGGGAAGAATAGCGCAATGGTCCACAGTGTACCAAACAGGTTGAAAAGCAAGTGCCCGAGCGCCGCTTTCTTGGCTGCGATGTTACCGCTAAACGATGCAAGAATAGGGGTGATGGTTGTACCGATATTCGAGCCGAGCACTATCGCACAGCCCATATCGAATGGTATCCACCCTTTGCTACACATAATGAGCACAATGGCAAATGTGGCTGCCGACGACTGGATAATCATTGTGATGAGCATACCGGCAAACACGAAAATCAGCACCGAAAGGAAGCCTTTGGATGTGTAGTCTTGAAGGAATTGGAAAATTTCGGGGCTTGATTTAAGGTCGGGGACATTCATGCCAATAAACTGCAAGCCCATAAACAGGAATGAGAATCCTATGAGGAACTCACCAATCGACTTGTGGTTGCTCTTCTTGCTAAACAGCAAGGGGGTTGCAAAACCGATTAACGGGATGGCAAAGGCATAAATGTTCACCTTAAAACCAAAAATTGAGATAATCCACGCTGTGAAAGTGGTACCGATATTGGCACCCATTATCACCGCCATAGATTGTCCCAATGTCATCAATCCGGCATTCACGAAACTCACCACCATCACTGTCGATGCCGACGAACTCTGAATCAATGCTGTGATGAGAATACCGGTAAACACTCCGGCAAAACGATTTTTGGTCATTGCTGAGAGGATGCCGCGCATCTTGTCTCCCGCGACTTTCTGCAAGCCTTCGCTCATCACCTTCATTCCATAAAGGAACAACCCCACGGCACCGAGCAAAGTGAGAAAGTTGAGTAACGTATAGTTCATAACACTACTGTTTTGTTTCGATTTTTTACAATCGGAATAAAAGATTAGAAATTTTGTACAAAAATAGCGAAATTATTGTGCTAAAAAAAATTGCAGGCTATCTTTTTTTGTAATAATTTTATGGTCGAATATTTTTAACCGATATTGTTATGGATAATCTTCTCAAAATCTATTGCAAAAACACCGGCGAATACATTCCGGTGAATGGCGGAGACACACTTCTCGATGTGGCTAAATCAATCTCGTCCCGGCTGGGGTTCTCCCCTGTCTGCGCAAGAGTGAACAATAAGACAGAAGGGCTCAACTACCCAATCTTTCACCCCAAACAGGTGGAATACCTCCCACTCGGTGCGCCTTCGTCGCGACACACCTACACTCGCTCGCTTTGCATGATTCTCTATAAGGCTGTGGCTACACTCCATCCCGGCATGAGGCTCAGAATCGAGCACTCTATCTCAAACGGCTATTTCTGCACCCTCGACGGAGGGAATACCACTGCCACACTCAAAATGGTGGAGGAAATTAAAGCAGAAATGCGCCGCATTGTCGATGCCGATATTCCGTTTATTCGCCACGAAAAGCTAAAGACCGATGTGTCGGAGGTGTTTCAAAAGGCAGGGTTGCAAGACAAAGTTACGCTGCTCGACACCCAGCACGATTTGTACTCGGTGTATTACACCCTCGGCGACACACCCGATTCCTACTACGGCAGCCTCGCCCCATCGAGCGGCTACATCAAGGTGTTTGACCTCATCCCCTACCACAACGGTATGCTTCTGCTCTCGCAAAGCAAAGCCAATCCCGAAGTGGCTGAAAAGGCTCTGCCCCAAGAGAAAATGTTCGACGCATTCACCGAGCATCTCGCTTTCAACCGCGTTATAGGCATCGATGATGTGGGACAACTCAACAAGGTGGTTGCCAAAGGGAAAACCTCGATGCTCATCAATGTGGCAGAGGCTCTGCACACCAAGACTATTGAGAAAATTGCCGTTGAAATCGCCAACCGCTTCAACCAAGGGGGCGCACGCATTGTGCTGATAGCCGGTCCGTCGTCTTCGGGCAAGACCACCAGCACCAAGCGCCTCGCAATTCAACTCATGACCCACCTCATCCGTCCGCACATGATTTCGCTCGACGACTACTTCGTGAACAGAGTGGATACCCCGCGCGACGAATTTGGCGAATATGACTACGAGTCGCTCTATGCTCTCGATCTCGAGCAGTTTAATGCCGACCTCAACGCATTGCTGCGAGGCGAAGAGGTGAGCCTCCCGACCTACGATTTCGAGCATGGGAAGCGGGTGTATAAAGGGAATGTGATGAAACTCGAGAAAGACGACATCCTCCTCATCGAAGGAATCCACGGACTCAACCCCGACCTTTCCACTCAGATACCCGAATTTCAGAAGTTCAAGGTGTATATCTCGGCTCTCACCACTCTGTCGATCGACGACCACAACTGGGTGCCCACCAGCGACAACCGATTGCTGCGCCGCATCATCCGCGACCACAAATACCGCGGTGTTTCTGCTCAGGAAACCATCGCGCGCTGGCAGAGTGTGCGCCGCGGCGAGGAGAAATGGATTTTCCCGTTCCAGGAGAATGCCGACGCAATGTTCAATTCGTCGCTAATCTTTGAACTTGGCGTGATGAAAGACTATGTCGAGCCGCTGCTCAAGCAGGTGCCGCGCGACATCCCCGAATATGCCGAGGCATCGCGCTTGCTGCGATTCATCTCCTATTTCGAGCCAATCAGCGAGCGGCAGATTCCGCCCACAAGCCTCCTGCGCGAGTTCCTTGGCGGCAGCAGTTTCCACTATTAAACAAAAACGGGAGCGTGCTCCCGTTTTTTGTTATTTCAATATCACTTTTTTATTGTTTCGGATGTATATTCCCGGAGCGGAAGGCTCGGAAATTTCAATTCCCTGCAGATTGTACCACACAGCCGGGGTATCGGCATCGTCAACCACCCGGTCGATTCCCGATGTGATACTCTCGCCTGCCTTTACGGTGGCTTCAAATACTGTCTGAGCGCGAGTGCCGCCTATCACCTGTTCAATCTTGATGGTCGCCTCGGTGCAATCTTCACCGGCATCAACAACATTGGTGCTCACAACGCTTGTGTGGGAATACATTGTGGTGTAAATCTTGTCTTTATCGTCGTTCACACTCAGCAGCATATAGGTGTTGGTGTTTTTGGGGAACACCCAGTTGCGCGAATCGTTGTTGTAGATGGTTACGCTGTAATTGAGAAATCCCATATCGTCGAGCGAGACGTTGTAATTGCCTATTTGGAAATCATAAAACGGCACATCGTCGGCTTCGAGCCACAGATTTGCCTTGGAGATAAACTCGGCATCACGGTAAAGCAAAATGGCGAGATTGCCGGGAGTGCGGCTCGCGTATTTTATAACGATGCTGTCGCTTTCGCCGCTACGCACATAAAGACCGCTACGTTCGCAACTCCATTGCGGCACCTTGCTCGTATCGAGGTTGTCGATAGTCTCACCGCCGAGTTCATACACATAGATATTAAGTACGCCGTTAAATTCTTCCCCTTTGTTGTCTATCACAATGGTGATTTCGGCAGGCTTGTCGAGTTGCGGCTGCTCATCACCCGAAAAATACACCCTCGAAATAGAGAGGGAAACCTCGGGGAGCACCTTCAGCGAGACATCTTCGCCATTCTTGGTGGCAAGCACCGCAGTCTCATCACCAGCCATCGCAAGCCAGTCGCCACCCTCGACTCGCGCCATAGGCTTCAAGCGAGTTTCCCCTTCGGAGAGTGAGAGCGGGTCAATTTCGATATCCACAGAACTGTAGTCATACGCAATATTCTGATTTACATCTATTTTGCCCGACGAGAAGAGTGGAGTGAACTCATCGCCCGAGGCGATGCCGAGCGCAATTTCGGCACGAGCCTGCGGATTGTGGAGGCTTTCGTAGAAATAGGTGATTTTCACTTTGTTCCCGTCTATCGTCATCACATTCGGGAGCGAGAAGAATGTGTCTTCGGTGTTGGTCGAAGGATTTTTAGATGGAGCGATGCCTATCACAGCCTGCTGGTCGTAGGTGTAGCCCATTAGGGAAGATGAACTGCCCACACTCGTATTGTCAAACGGATTGAGCACCGACAAACGGAAATATCCATCGTCGTTGCCTTCCCAACCCCAATTTATGTGAAACAATCCTGCGCCGTCATATCCATCGCACACAAATGAGTGCCCCGACGCGCCACTCTCGCCGGCATAAGGCACCGGACGCCCATTGGCAAGTTCGTCATAAATCAACTTCTCCCATTGTGAGATACTGTAGTTAAAGCGCTTCACACAGCGTGTCTCGTCGCCATAGCCGAAATAAGAGCGCAACGCTGTCGCTATCGAAATTTCCCGACC
>JBJEKB010000082.1:0-4249 GCA_051878395.1 Muribaculaceae bacterium | reverse complement strand
GAGATAAAAGAGAACCTAAATATTCTTCAAGGTTATCTACATTCATGTGCTTGCCTCCGCTCATATCGAAGTGGAGCACGGGATATTGTGTCCATTCGGTCTCTAACTGCTCGATTGCCAAGCCCTTGAACAACTCCTTGCGACCGGAGAAATAACTTTTGAGCGTTGAAACAAGCAGCGACTTCCCAAACCTCCGCGGGCGGCTCAGGAACACATATTGGCTATCGCTATTCGCCAACTCATACACCAAGTCGGTTTTATCGACATAGAGATAGTCCATCGATATCAATTTCTCGAATGTCTGTATCCCTATCGGGCATCTTTTCAACTTCCTTGCTTCCATAATGCGCTATTACATATTTCAATGCGTAAAGATACTACTTTTAATGCGCTGAATCAAAATTTTAACTCGAAATTTTAATCACAAAAGAATTTTTGCTTAACTTTGGAAAATATTTCAACTAATTAATTTCTTATGCGAAAATTTTTCATACTGATAGGGTCTGCGCTTTTATCCGTTTCGGTTATGGCGCAATCCAAACTTTCGGCATACTCGATGTATGCACTCGATGAAGTTCAAGCCACAGAACACACCGGCCCTCACAATGCCAAAGTATTAAAAACAGTAACAAGCACCGATGGAATCAAATACATCGATGCCTTCATCCGCCTTGAGAAAGACTTCGACCTCAACGCATTGCAAGATGCGGGTGTCGAAATTGGTGTCGTTGCCGGCGACTGCCTCACTGCAAGAATCCCGCTTGACCTGGTTGAGGAGATTGCCGAAATGGACATGGTAAAACGCATCGAGGTGGCACGCATCGCTCGTCTGCTCAATGCCAATGCCCGAGTAACGACCAATCACGCCAACACCGTAAATGGTGTTGCGGGCGGAACATCGGCTTACACCGGCAAGGGCGTGATTTATGGCACTGTTGATGCCGGTATCGATTACAACCACGCGAATTTCAGGAATGAAGATGGCTCATCCCGCATCATCACTGCGTATCTTCCCAGCGACAACACCGGCACAAAACTCACCGGCAGAGTGCTCGATGAAGACTATTACGATTCTTTCAAAACAGGCACATATCCCGGCTCTTTCTTCCTCACCGAAGATGCTATCAAAGGGCTTACCACCGACCTATACAACGAGTCGCACGGCACCCACACAATGGGCTCGGCTGTAGGAGGATACAACGGTAATTTCCCCGGTTTCGCACCCGAGGCTGCGATAATCGCCTGCGGTACCGACGATTTGAGCAGCACTAACCTCGTAAACTCTGCTGCCTACATTTTCGACAAAGCTAAAGAACTTGGTATGCCGGTGGTTATCAACTACAGCGTCGGTTACAACCTGGGCAAACACGACGGCACCGATGTGGAAGCATACATGTTCGACCAACTCATTGCCGAGCAACCCGAAGGTCGCATTATTTGCATCGCATCGGGCAACGAAGGTGGCGACGATTTGCACCTCACTCACACTTTCAACACCACCGACCCGGCAAAAACTTTTATCCGCGACTGGTACAGCCCAAGTGAAACCACCATCGAGACTCAAATCGACATCTGGTCTAAAAATACCGGCACCGACCTCGAAGCGACTATCTCGGTGGTGGATGCCACAACCGGAGCAACCGTATATGCCACAACCGCCACTTGCAACAAGTCGAAAACCACTGTAACTGCCGACAGCAATTTCAAAAAATACTTCTACGGCACCACAAAACTCTACTTCTTTGAAGGTGGTGCAGACGATTGCGACAACATCTTCATCGACCTCAGCGGCACACTCAAAAGTAGCTCTTATCGTCTCTGCCTCACCATTTCAAGCACTCAAGGCGATGTTATCCACGCTTGGACCGATGCCTATGCCTACTTCACAAGCAACAACAAAACAGGATTCTTAAACGGCGACAACAACATGTCGATTAACACAATGGCTTGCGGAAATCGCACAATTTCGGTGGGCGCATACCAGGCAGCAACCAAAATTACCGACATCGACGGCGAAGACATCAACTTCGGAGGCACGGTAGGACAACTCGCATATTTCTCGAGTTTCGGTCCCACTTTCGATGGTCGCCAAAAGCCCGAAATCCTCGCCCCGGGACACTATGTAGTCTCATCGGTGAGCAACTACGACAAATACTATGTAGGCTACTCTGCCAGCGAAATCGTGTGCGACAAGGTTACAGCCAACGGACGCACTAACTACTGGGGTGCAATGTCGGGCACATCGATGTCAACTCCTATCGTTTCGGGAATCATCGCCACTTGGCTCCAAGCCGACCCCACTCTCACCGCCGAGAGAATAATCGAAGTGTTCCGCGAAACTGCCATCAACGACTCCTACACCACCAACTCTCAAAAATGCGGTTTCGGCAGAATCGACTCCTATAACGGATTGAAGAAGATTCTCGAATCGGCGGCAGTCGAAGGTTCGCTCAACGACAACGCACCTCTCACCCGATATGCCGACGGGATGTTTACCATCTATGCCCCCACACAAGAGCATATCACTCTCAACATCTACACCCTCAACGGTGCCCTTGCAGCCACAACATCAAGTGCTACACCAAGCGAAGAGCTCGCCATCGACATGAGCAACCTCGCTGCCGGCGCCTACATTGTGAATGCCACCGGCTCCACCCTCAACTACACCACCAAAGTGATAGTAAAATAGCCCGCACCCTGGCACACCATACAGAAAGAAATCCCTCCCCGGGATTTCTTTCTCTTTTTTATAATCCATCGATTATTGCGAAGTTGCAGGGAATGCTCACCCGCCGTTTTATATTATTGCTGTCTGATAAAACTATTTGAGGGGCTGAAAAAAATTAGGGCAGGTTCCATTTGCAGGAGTCCACCCTTTATGGTTACTATGTTTTTGCAACTAAACTCAATAACCATGGGCAAAAGTAATCATTTATGTTTTCGTGATACCATGATTGCCACACCGATGTTCACGTTCATGTGCGGACGCGATGTATCGCGTCCCTACCACTGGGACGGGTCATCGTCTGTATATCGTTAATGTTTAATTGTATAAAAATGTAGGGACGCGATACTTCGCGTCCGCGCCAACCGTGTCCGACCTCAACTTTTAGCGGACAGTAATAGTATTATTATATGAACCCGCCATATCAAAGAGATTATCGCTGATTATATCTTGAAATAAGCGCTATTTGCAATTTTTTGTGGGATTTTACCAAAATTGGCGCGTTTTGCAGTTTTGGCGCCGGTTGGGGTGTTATCTTTGCGGCAGTGTTTTTCATTTGTTTTTTATACATAAAAAGGTGCCGACACCTTGCGGCACGGCACCCTTGGATTATCCGGTATGGTGATTATTTAACCAATACTTTGGTTACTTCGGCACCCACTTTCACGATGTACATACCCGGAGCGGCAGCGATGGTGTTTACACCTTCTACAGCTTGTGTCTCGGATACGAGTTGACCATTGGCGCTATAGACAGCCACCTTGGCAGCCTCGGGAGTGATTACGGTGAGTGCACCGTTGGCACCGAGAACTACGCTTGTGAGGTTGGTTACGCCTTCAACTCCTGTTGCAGTGGCGATTTCAATAGGATGCAACATCATACCGAAATTGTCAAGAGCAATTGCATATACGTCGCAGCTGCCTTCGGGGAGTGAAGATGGCACTGTAGAGAATGCATCGTAGGCATTGATTTCGCCTGAGTTGTCTTTTACTACGTAGTTGTATGTAGCGCTTCCGTCTGTTATCTTGACACCGATGAGGTGAACATATTCGTAGTTGAATTTGTTTACATCACCTGCAATTTCGGCTGCAGTGGCAACGATAGGTGTTACAGTGGCAACATCGGTCTTTTTAAGTGTTTCGGCAAACGGAACAAGCACTTTGCTGTAGGTGTAGTCGCCTGTGCTCACTGTACCTACGAGACCGGCAGCGAGTTTGTCGCCCTTGGCATAAGTGTCGGTGATACCTTTGATTACAAACGACTTAGTGCCGTCGGTAGCAAAGATATATTTGCCATAGCTATCGTTTTGTTGGAATGTAACAACAACTTCGGTGTTGAGGCGAGCTACTCGGTTGTTCGCAAGAGCGAGGAGTTCGGTTACATTGGCTGCTTCGTCGGGAGTGAGTACAGTTACTTTGTATGTCATCTCAACGCTTTCTGCAGCATCTTTAACAGCCTTGGCGTGGATGGTAGTAGGACCGGTAATTTCAACACCAGCCTCGGTATAGTCGAGGTATTCGGCTG
>JBJEKB010000081.1:0-4310 GCA_051878395.1 Muribaculaceae bacterium | reverse complement strand
TATCACAATTATCATTATGAGAAAGAAAAGCAGAGAGATGGATGCCGCTTGGGCTCTTGAGGTAATGGACAAGGCACCCTATATGACGGTCAGTATGACCGATGCCAACGGGATGCCTTATTCTGTTCCGTTGTCATTGGCTCCTACAGATGAGCAGACATTCTATTTTCATTGCGCTACAGCAGGGAGGAAACTCGACATTATACAAGCAAATCCGTGCGTGTGCTTGAGCGCTGTGAGCAAATGCAAGCCGACAGTAGGTCCCAAGGATGGCAGTTTCACCTTGGAGTTCAAGTCTGCCATAGCATTTGGCAAGGCAGAGATTGTTACCGACGATACAGAAAAACGTGAAGCGCTCCGGGCCATTTGCCAACGTTTCCTGCCGAAACACATGGATGCCTTTGATGCTGCGGTGGAGCGGAGCATGTCGCGCACGGTCATCGTACGCATCACGCTTACAGAGCCTCCGGTAGGCAAACGCAAGCAATATGATGCCAATGGGGATGAGTTGAAATACGGCCGAATGGCACTCGACAATATCTAACAATATGGATATCAACGATTTATAGCAAATGAAGATACACCAAATCATATTCAGCCCCACCGGAGGGACACAACGAGTGAGCGAGATTCTATGCCGTGGCATGGGCAATGCTGATGTTGAAATCTGTTTATAGCGTGCTTAAACTATACAAAAAGCACCGGTTTAAGCACGCTATAAACAGAAAAATGTTTGTTTAATTTTGTATTATGCAAAAAAGAATTACCTTTGCATTGTACTTCATTTGGATGAGAATCTCCGTAACAAATCAGCTCGTATAGCTGAATCCAACAAGGCCTGTATGGCAATACATCTCACGTTGATTACCCCCTTCGGTCTTAAGGACAACATATATAAGTTTAGTGTCCAAAATGTCATAACAAAGGACGATTTGTTCACTTAATACAAGTACTAAAAGTGTATATATCATTGCGATATAAGATAAACGATTTGTAGGATATGGAATTTAATGGTAAAGTAGCGGTTGTTACAGGCGGAGCGCACGGCATCGGCAAATGTATCGCCGAAGAGTTCCGCAAGAGGGGCGCGCAGGTAGCCGTAATCGATGTGCGCGAGGGCAACCATTTCGTCGGAGACATCTCCAAGAAAGAGGTGCTGGAAGCATTTTCCGATGAGGTTATCGCCAAATACGGCAAGGTGGATTACATCATCAACAATGCCCTGCCGCTGATGAAGGGACTGGATGAATGCACCTGGGAGGAATTTCAGTATGCCATGGCGGTGGGGGTAACGGCACCTTTCTACCTCGTCAAACTCCTATCGCCGCATCTTGCCGCCGGAGCATCGATTGTCAACATTTCATCCTCGCGCGACCGTATGAGTCAGCCGCAAACCGAGAGTTACACCGCCGCCAAGGGTGGCATTTCCGCCCTCACCCACGCCCTTGCTGTCTCGCTTCGCGGCAAGGCAAGGGTCAACTCCATCTCTCCGGGGTGGATCGACACTGACTATAAGGAATACGAGGGCGCGGATGCCGCGCAGCAACCTGCCGGGCGTGTGGGAAACCCCATGGATATTGCCAACATGGTGCTGTATCTCTGCTCCGACAAAGCCGGCTTCATCACCGGCGAAAACATCTGCATCGACGGCGGCATGACTCGGCAGATGATCTACCACGGCGACCACGGCTGGAATTTGACAGAATAACCCACAAAGCAAGAATATGACAGGCATCTACGAGAGTTGGAATCCGTGGCACGGATGCACCAAGGTGAGTCCGGGGTGCAAATACTGCTACGTATATCGGCAGGACGAGATGTACGGCAACGAGGTGTCGAGCAGCGAGTGCCGAAAAACCGGCAATTTCAATCTCCCGATAAAGCGAAAGCGCGATAAGTCGTGGAAGATTGAGAGCGGCAAGGTGGTATTCACCTGCTTCACCTCCGACTTCCTGCTCTCCGATGCCGACGAGTGGCGCGAGGAGTGCTGGCAGATGATGAAGCGAAGAAGCGACCTGTGGTTTTATTTCTTCACCAAGCGCATCGACCGCTTCATGGAGTGCATTCCCGATGATTGGGGCGACGGATACGACAATGTGCTGGTAGGCTGCACGGTGGAGAATCAAGATAGAGCCGACTATCGTTTGCCCATCTTCAAGTCGCTGCCCATCAAGCACAAGAGCATCATCGTAGCACCGATGATTGGACCTATCGACCTCTCCGCCTATCTCGACGAGAGCATCGAGGAGGTGAGCGTGGGAGGCGAATCGGGGCTGAATGCTCGCCCATGCGACTTTGCATGGGTTCTCGCCATTCGAGAGCAGTGCGTCAAGGCAAATATTCCCTTCCTTTTTCATCAAACCGGTGCACGACTCATTAAAGACGGGAAGACCTACCACATTCCGCGCTGCTATCAACACAGTCAGGCTCGAAAGGCTAACATCAATTTTCGCATAGGGGAATTTGATGCCCCGGAAACAGCAAATATGAACATTCAAATTATAAGACAATGAAGAAGATATTCACATTAACCACATGCCTGCTCATCTTTGCGGCATGTGCACAGAAAAGCCAAAAAGTGCCCGACGCCAACGCCGAAGGCACAGTGATCGCTTGGATAGAAGACAAGCCCGGAGGAACTCTGCAGCCACACGACTTGTATCCCGATGTGCCCGACTCGCTATGGCAGGCATTGGGGCTGAAAGATGGTGTTCCGTCGAGCATGAGCTGCCTTCTGCTCAACACCGAGGGGAAAAATATTTTGCTCGATGCCGGCTTGGGAGCGCCTTTCAGCCAACTCATTCCCAAACTCAACGAGTTGGGAGTGTCGCCCGATTCACTTCAACTCATCTACATCACGCATCTTCACCCCGACCACATCGGAGGGCTTTTGAGCGACGGCAAGGCAGTGTTTCCACGTGCCCATGTGTATATCAACCGCATGGAAGCCGAAACATGGCAAGCCATGGAGGGGGACAATAGCAAATTGGCAAAAGCCGTTATGGCGACCTACAAAGAGCGCCTGCATTTATTCGAGGCGGGCGACACTTTGGAAGGTGGCGTAAAGGCTATTGCGGCATACGGACACACCCCCGGACACACTGTGTTCCAAAAAGATAGCATCCTCGTGATAGCCGACCTCATCCACGGCGCGGCGCTCCAACTGAGCCATCCCGAGTATTGTCCTCGCTATGACATGGACCCCGACGCAGCCCGCGAGTCTCGCCTCAGAATACTGCAATATGCCCGCGAGAACAACCTCACAATGTATGGTATGCACCTCCCCGCTCCCGGTTCAATCAAATAATGCACCATAAATGAAAGCAAAGATTCTGATAACAGGCAGCAGTGGCTTTCTCGGCAGTCGGTTGGCACATTTTTTGAAGGGAAAGTACGACTTGCTGCTCCCGACGCATAGCGAACTGAATATAAGCCATGAAGATGCTGTCAAGGCTTACATTCTGGAGCATCGCCCCGAGGCGGTGATACACTGTGCAGCGCTGAGCAACACCTGGTATTGCGAGCAGCACCCAGAAGAGTCGCACAAAACAAATGTGCAAGGTACTGTGAGAATCGCCAAGGCGTGCAAACTCATCAGCGCCAAACTCCTGTTTATGTCGAGCGACCAGGTGTATAACGGCACAACGATGCTTGGACCACTCGGCGAAAACGCCCCGCTACAGCCTGTCAACATCTATGGCAATCACAAACTCGAGGCTGAACAAAGGGCGCAACGCAATCAACCCGAGTCGGTGGGGCTTCGCCTCACTTGGATGTATGATTTGCCGGACAGCCGCATAAAACTGAACAGCAACATACTTGTCAACTTGCAAAAAGCCTGCCAAGATGGGGCTGTCATCAATGTCGCCACACATGAATATCGAGGTGTAACCTATGTGTGGGATGTGGTTCGGAACATCGAAAAAGCGCTTTCGCTCCCCGGCGGCATCTATAACTTCGGGTGCGGGAACAATCTGGACAGCTATTCGCTCCACCTCGAGGCAGCCGCGGCAATGAATCTCAAAGAACCGGAAAAATGGATTCTCCCCGACAGGGAACGATTTGGCGACCGGCCGAGAAACCTCGCAATGGACTGCTCGCTAATCGAGAAACACGACATTCATTTCGCCGACAGCGTTGAAGGGATAAAAGAGGCGCTACTTCGCCCCTACAGAACAGAATAACGCCGTTTTCGGGCAAAAAATAAGTAGGCTGCGCTTCACGGAACTGAAAGCGCAGCCTACTTTTATGGGGATTGTATGATTAGGCTTGACGATAGTCGGCAAGCGATTCAATGTCGAAGTTGGCGA
>JBJEKB010000080.1:0-4375 GCA_051878395.1 Muribaculaceae bacterium | reverse complement strand
GTCCGTTTTCGGGTGTCCATTCTTTGTGGTCGATGATTCCCGGGGCTATCATGTTCATGTTGAAGTCGGTCATCATATATGTGCCCACTACCATGCCGCAATTCTGCTCGTAGAATGCGTTTACCATTGTGGTTAGGGTGTTTTCGTCGCTATACACGTCATCGCTGTCTAATTGCACTGCAAATTTGCCGCATTTCGGGTGATGTACGCCAAGGTTCCAGCAACCGCCGATTCCGAGGTCGTCGCGTGTGGGAACGATATGAATTACGCGCTCGTCGGCCGCAAATTCATCTATCGCTTCGGTGGTGCCATCGGTCGAACCGTTGTCGATAACGATGAGGTTGAATTTGAAATCGGTTTTCTGCGAGAGTACCGACTTGATGGCGTCGCGGATGGTGCGAATGCGGTTTCTCACCGGGATGATTACCGATGCTTCATACTCGAAATCGCCTTTGTCAAACTCGATTTTGTCAAATTTCGGCTCGAGATAGCCACCGATTGCCTTGAGGTGCTCGGTGCAGGCATCTTCCATTTCTATCTGGCGGTCGCGGTTGCGCGGATCTACATAGTCGAAAATCTTCTCACCGCTCTTGCGGGTGTCGAGTTCCACGTCGCTATAGAGATATTCGTTGATGTGCATGATGTCGCCGGCTTGCGAGAGGCGGAGGCGGAGGTCGTAAAGTCCTGCAAACTTGTAGTTTTTAGTCATTTTCGATGCAGCTGCCTTGAGTGCCGAGGTGCGGAACAATATCACGCTACCGAAATCGAAATCGTCGCGGAGGCTACCGAATTGATAGTCGATTACCGGTGCATTGGTTTTCACGTTGCCCACCACTTGATAGTGGTCGGCATAGAGCATATCGGCTTGCGAGTCTTCGGCGAGTTTCACCATGCGTTCTTGTGCAAACATACCCATTTTCAGGGTGTTATATTTGGTGTAGAGGAGCACATAGTCGGCTGTGGCAGCTTCGGCGATGGCTTTCATGGTAGCAGTTGATGTGAGTCCTTCAATTTTCAAGGTTTCACATCCCGAAATTGTTTCATCATTCTCCTCGCCTTTCAACAAGAAGATGCGGGCAGTGAAATCGTTTGATTTAAGACCTGCTACGGTTTGGTTGGCTTGTTGCGCGTCGGCAAAAGGGACAAAGCAATCGATAGTTTTTTTCATTGTTTCGTTGTTTTATTTGATTGATAATTTATTTTGCATTAAAAAAGTTCAATATCTGCGACATGAGGTCGGCTCGTTGTTGCTGGCAACGTATTGTCTCAAACGGGAAACCGATTACGCATGTCTTGTACCCGTCTTTGGCAAGCACGGTGCCGGCGATGAGGTTGTTTTCGGTGTAGCGCATGAATGTGGCTCCCACTTTGTCATCTGCCGGGTAGAAGGAATCGGGCGACTCTACTGCATACATCTCCTCGTTGAGTTCGTTGCTGAAGCAATACTTCGACTCTTTGAGTTGTTTGTAGCGCGTTGCTACGGTGTAGGCTTCGCCGGTTACCGATGCCTGATCCACTCTCCACTTGTATCCAAGCACTTCGGCGGCAAAGGTCTTGTCGGCTTCTACAGGCTCTTTCTTATCCCATAGGTCGGAGGCTACGTATGCGCCCGAGATGAAGACATTGCCACCTGCCTTTGTATAGGCTCTGATGGCGTTTTGCAATGCGGGTGAATAGATTTTATATCGGTTGGGCACTGCGCCTCGTCCTACGATGGTCTCTTTCTGCTTGCCGAGTATCAAATCCACTGTGTTGTAGCCGGTCATTGCCACTTCGCCGCTCTCTACGGCGGCAAGGCTCGATGATACAAACGAATATCCGGCTTTCATAATGGCTTCGCCGTGGATTGCGGTGTAGTCGAATGTGTTGCCTGCTATCACTTTGGTCTCATAGTTGGCTCTACTTGCGCCAAATCCTGCGGCATCGTCGTCCATCCACGGGATGTCTCTGCGATATTCAAACATTGAGCCGATGAAACTGATGTCTTGCTGATATGGCACTCCGTGGTCGTGTGCGTCGTAGAATCCTGCTATTTCGCCGGAGTCAAACCAGTCGGGGGCGCTCACTCTGGTGAAGCCGTTCACCACAAGCACCTCCCCTTTCGACTCCTTGGCTACTCCGAGGGCGAGCACTTCACTCGGGAAACTTACGCCTCCTTTGTTGCCTGCCACGATGCGATAGCTGTGTATGTCGTTGTCTTTTACTTCTACCTCATATTTCGGTTCCTCGGTTGTGGCTACACTGCGGAATGCTCCGTTATTAATGCGCTCATACACAATGTAGTATTCTGCATCTGAATTTTCCGAAAGTGTGTCGGGAGTTGCTTTCCATGTGAGGGTGTATTTCCCGTTTCCACCGGGGGTGATGGCAAATGAGTTCACCGGCAATGGCTGTACCATATAATCGCGTCCGTCGCGCTCGGCGATAAATTGCAACATACCTTTATATATGGCTCGGCTCACGGTGAAGCGGAATGTCGGGTCGAGACCGTATTTCATGTCGGCAAAGTTCTGGTGCGAGAGCAATTCGAGGAGCATCGCAGGCACTTCGGGCACGCGTGCCTCGAAATACGACTTGTCCCACATGCCGCGGCGCATCCAGTTCGGCTCAAATTGCGCGCGTATGTCGTTTACTATGTTGGTCATCACCAGGTTGGTGAGTTTGCGTGAAGCGGCACGAGGCACCCCGTTGGCATATTTCGAAAATCCGTTGGTGTAATAGATTCCGAGTGTGCCGATTATCGAGTCGTTCATTGTGGTGCCGGCGTCGGTGTGGAACGCAAACGAGAGGTCGATGGGTATGTTCAACCCTTTGTATTTCGGCAACACTTCGCTTCCGCCGGCAAGGTAGTTCACCCAAATGCCGCGGCAACGGTAGTCGTCGGTGTAGTCGTTCACATTGCCCGAGGGAGAATACACGCTGTCGGGAACGCCTGCCCATTGCAACCAGTAGCGGGCGCCTTCGGTGAATCGCGGGTAGCCGCTGGTTACATATTTATAATCCATGTCGGGGTCGAAACTTTCGTTCACCTGCGGCTTGTTGTCCGAACTTTTCACATTTTCGCTCATGGCAATCACTTTGCGTGCGATATTGCCCATTCCGCCACCGATTTTCACGGCGTCGGCGGTTACAACTTCGCCTTGATGCCCTGTGGCGTTGCTCATCGTTACCACCGGAACATCCGATTTACCTTTCTTCAATGGGAAATGCCCAAGGTAAATCCATGTTCCACCGCCCATTGTTTGGTTTACGGTGAAATGATAGGCATCGCCCGCGCTGTTCACTGTGTATTCCACTGCTTTGGCGCTATTGGGCAGTGTCGCATACGAAATATACACAGCGTAGTTGCCATCGGCGGGGATTTCGGCATTCCACGATGCCACCGAGGCTTTTCCGGCTTCTTTTACCGATTTCACTACTCGATAACTACCTTCGGTGAACGGATTTTCATTGATTCCATATTGGGCGCGGTTGTATGCAAAGCCTGCACCTTCCCCTTTTCCCCACTTGTTGTCGCCGTTTTTCTCCGAATAGCCTTTCACTGCGTATTCCCCTTCCGAGTCGATGATGATTTCCACCGATTTGGTGTCGCGCTCGCGCGGACTCATCACGTATGCGCCGGCATTTTGGAGCATCGGCATGAGGAACGGCACTACATAACTCTGTGTGTAAAGGTCTTCTACGGTTTGGAAAATTCGTGCGCGTTGCCACTCCCAGCGGTTGAGTTTTGCCTCGAAATACCACCCGTGGCTCTGCCACATTGCTATGTTATTGCCACTAAGGCCCTCGGTTATTTCAGGGGCGCCCTGTGGCTTGATATAGTCGTGCGACACAATGAAATGCTCTTTTGAGCGACGCGCGGGAGCAAACGATGGCTCATCTACAATATATTTCTCTATTGCATTGCCTTCAATCTTCAAAAACACTTTATAACGAGAATATTCTTTGCCGAGCGACGAGAGGATTTCGTCTTTCAAAGCCTTGATACTCTGCTCGGTAAACGGTACGTAGGAATAGGTCTCATTCAAATCTACCGTTACCGTTTTGTTCTTTGAACTGATGTTCAATTTATTCACTTTCACTTTGCCTATACCCATGTGTTCCGGAACAGACAACTCTACGGCGCGCTGAACGCCGCTCTTTAATTCGGCATTAGACTTTGCGTTGACAACAAGCCCTCCCATGACAAGAGCCATAGCCAACACACAATTTTTCAGACAATTAAAATTTAGACTTTTCATCACTTATTAAGCTCGGGGATTTATGTTTTACGACAACCGTGTAAATACGCACTCCCGGCACTACAAAAGTAATATAATATTTTAACAAACAAAAAGAAAAACGCCCCGTATTTTCCACTATAAACATTATTTAA
>JBJEKB010000079.1:0-4379 GCA_051878395.1 Muribaculaceae bacterium | reverse complement strand
CCACCAAATAAGCAGTGTGTCGCAATATAGATTCAGGTGTTTGGATGCATCGTGTGTCGGCGTGATTGGCAGCAGCAGGCAGGCGTCAGTTCAATGGAATGTATTGCCGTCATTAGGATTCTCGGCATCCCGTATGGAATACCGTGGAAATGGACGTTATGCCGATGTAAATACACTTAAATATGGAGTAGAGTTATCGGCATCTAAATTGCTGAATAACACATTGCTCTCTGTTCGCTCCGATGTGAATTACGAGCAAAACATCGGTTGTGGCAACAATGTCAATACCCTTGATGCCACCCGTTCGGTTAATGCCACTCTTTTGTCGAATATAGCGGTTATGTGCGACGATAGATTCTCGTATGGGATAGGTGTGGAGTCTGATTTTACAATCAAGGATAGAAGCGCGGTGAGCGTTTCCGCTTCGTGGCGCCATGTTCTTTATGAGACTTTGGGCAATAACCGATATGTAAAATTTTCAATTAAATACAAATTCTAAAAAAAAGTTCTTATTATGAAAAAATCAATTTATACTTTTGCTTTAGTTATTTCTTCTATATGTTTGGTATTTAGTACTTCATGTTCCGGTGGCGCTAAGAGCGGTGCTGCTCAAGAAGAGGCGCAAGAACAAGTGGAAATAGATTCATTGTTGACCAATGCCGAATTGTTCCTCGGTAAGGTAATTACGATTCAAGGTGTCTGCACACATAGCTGCAAGCATGGAGCGAAGAAGATTTTCCTCATGGGAAGTGATGATTCCAAGACTATAAGGGTGGAGGCCGGCTCTCTTGGTTCATTTGATACTAAATGCCTCAAACATGTAGTGTCGGTTACCGGTGTTTTGCGCGAGGAACGCATTGATGAGGAATATCTAAAGCGTTGGGAAGATGCTGTTGAGCGAAACGGCGGTGAAGCGCATGGAAATGCGGAGAGCGGCTGCGAGACCGAGAAAAAGGCTCGTGGCGAGACCGCTTCGACCACTTCCGACAGAATTGCCGCGTTCCGTGAGAAAATCGAGCAGCGCATAGCCTCGGAGGGCAAAGATTATCTCTCTTTTTACTATTTCGAGGCTTCCGCTTATGAAATCGAGGAATAGTTCATCGGCTGTAGCAAAAGTTTATATTTTATTCGTAAATTATTAATTACTAAATCATAATGCCGAATAATATTATTGAATGTAAGAACCTCACGCACTATTATGGCAAAAGGCTCATATACGAAAACCTGAGTTTCGACATTCCGGAAGGGCGCATTGTGGGTTTGCTCGGAAAGAATGGAACAGGGAAGACCACGACCATTAATATCTTGAGTGGCTACCTCAAACCATTATCGGGTCATTGCTATATGTTTGGCGAAGATATCACCACAATGAAGCCCGAGGTGCGTTCTCGAATCGGCCTGCTCATCGAGGGGCATGTGCAATATCAATTTATGACAATATCGCAGATAGAAAAGTTCTATTCCTCGTTTTACCCCGGAAGATGGCGAAAAGACGCCTATTATGAATTGATGAATAAACTTAAAGTGGCTCCGGGACAGCGAATTTCGCGAATGTCGTGTGGTCAGCGCTCTCAAGTCGCTCTCGGGCTAATTCTTGCGCAAAATCCCGACTTGCTTGTGCTCGACGACTTTTCACTCGGACTTGATTCGGGCTATCGCCGACTTTTTGTCGATTACCTCAAGGATTATGTGAAATCGGAGAATAAAACCGTTTTTCTTACATCGCATATTATTGGCGATATGGAGCGGTTGATTGATGATTGCATAATTCTTGACTATGGCAAAATTCTTGCACAGATGCCAATATCCAATCTCACAAATGGATTTCACCGCTTTTATGGCACCCTCGACAATTGTTCATTCCCCGAAGAGCCTATTGAGGAAATTTATTCCCCATCGGTGCTGCGCGACAAGGTGGAATTCTATTCCTTTATGCCGTTTGAACAGGTGTCGAAACTCATCCTGTCCCGGGGTGTCAATATCTCGGATTTAGAGATTGAGAATCTTAATCTCGAGGATGCTTTTATTGGTTTAACAGGTAAATACTAACGAAATGAAAGCGATTTTTTATAAAGAATGGATAAAAACAGCCGGCTTTATTATTGTCATGGCTATTGTATTGTATGGCATTGTCGGTTATGTTTTGCTCAACATCAATCGTATTGCGGAAATCAAAGGCGTGGAGCATTTGTGGGAGGTGATGATAACCCGCGATGTGTTGCTCACCGATTTTCTTAAATATGTGCCACTTTTGATTGGCGTATTGCTGGGTACTGCGCAATGGGCTCCGGAAATGCATCGCAAGTGTTTGAAACTCACATTGCATCTGCCGATTTCCAACCTCAAAACCATAAATATTATGCTTGCTTATGGTGGCTTGGTTCTATGCCTGATGTTTGCTCTCGAATTTGTGGTTTTGCTTCTGTGGCTATCCCCTTTGATGCCCGTGGAATTGCTGCGGCATATTCTCCTCACCATGCTTGTTTGGCACTTGGCAGGAGTGCTTGCCTATTTCTTGAGTTCATGGATTTTGCTTGAACCAACCTGGAGGATGCGTGTGGTGAATATTATTGTCTCATTTTTGCTTCTAAGGATTTTCTTCCTGGCGGATGTTCCCGAGGCATATAATCCCATTTTGCCATTCCTCGCATTATTCACCTTGTTGTCGGTGGCATTTGTGTGGAATTCTATAGCGCGTTTTAAGCGAGGTTGTCAAGACTAAAATTTAGGAAATATGATAAAATTCAGCAAAATATTGATATGTGCCACTGCACTTTTTCTTGTGGCATGGCAATTGCCTTGGTGTGTTTCGTTTCTTGCACCATCTGTTTCAAAATCATCATTTGTGCTTTATAGTACTGTTATTGATGATTTCGTATTCATAGGTGTTGATGACGACAATAACCCTGTGCGCACTTCACGAAACGGAACTATTTTCACGCAGCAAGAAGTGGATAGCATTCTGCCGTTCTTTTATGTGCGTCAGTTGACATCCGACCAGCGCTTCCCCGACAGCATCAAAGGAGTTGAGGTGAGTCCTCGGCTGGTGCAGCAGACCAACTTCTCTTTCCGTAAACGCCCGAGCGAGATAAATGCCCCGGAAATAGGCTTGTATTTTCTCTTGGAAAGCATGTCGGGAAGGGTAGATTTGTCGATGCCCGGAGATGTGTTTCGTATCAACGGCAATGGCATAGAATTTGTGGATATGAAAACCAACACTGTGGATATTGCAAAAAGCGGTAAGTTCACCAAAGCGATGCGAGGCAAAGGCTTCTCTTTTCCCGCTTTGTGGCTGAATGGCAATGCGACTACCCACAAGGAATATGACGAAGGCTACTTGGTTATCGACAATGACAGGCAGCTGTTTCACATCAAGCAGGTGTGTGGAAGGCCTTATGTAAAGCGGATAAATCATGACGGCGTGTCGCCTCGTTATGCTTTTATCACCGAGTTTCGAGACAGGTCTTTGCTCGGGTTTGTAGTTGACCAGAATAACTTCCTCTATGTTCTCAGAAGCGATGGTTCCTTGGTTAAGACCGGTGTGCAGGAATACAATCCCGAGACCGATGCCATCTCTATTTTCGGCAATTTGCTCGATGCTACTGTGGCGGTGAAAAACAACAGTGGAACTGTCTATTATGCCCTCGGCACCGATGATTTCCAATTAATAGACAGGCTTGATATCCCATCTGATGGTGTTACCACATGGGGTGTGCATTTCACCTCGCCAACTGATAAATTTGTGAAGTTTCGCATAAATTGATTCTTAATAATTGCGACTTGTTGAGGTGCAATCCTTTGGGTTGCGCCTCTTTTTGCGTGTCGCAGGTGAAAAGTGGCGGAATAATTTTGTGGGTGGAGATGAATGATGTAACTTTGCAAAAAATAGACGCAAACTTATGGAAAAATTCAGATTGCCGGCGGAATGGGAGCCTCAAGAAGCGGTTTTGCTTGCTTGGCCCGATGAACACACCGACTGGAATTATATACTCGACGAGGCACAACTCTGTGTGGGGCAGATTGTTGACCGCATTACGCGTTATGCCCGTGTGGTTCTTATCACGCATCGCAATGCAGAGGAGTTATCTCGATATATTTCACATTTAGAGCGTGTTACACTTGTCGATGTGCCGTATAACGACACTTGGGCTCGCGATTTCGGTCCCATTACGCTCACCGATGATAATGGCGGCTTCCGTAGCCTCGATTTCATGTTCAATGGTTGGGGGTTGAAATTTGCTGCCGACAAAGATAACCAAATCACATCGCGCCTCCATGGTATTCTCGATTTCAAATCCGAATATGTCAACAAGCGTGGATTTGTGCTTGAAGGTGGCTCGATAGAGAGCGATGGCGAGGGGACAATCCTCACAACATCC
>JBJEKB010000078.1:0-20650 GCA_051878395.1 Muribaculaceae bacterium | reverse complement strand
ACAAAAAAATCGCTAAAATCGGTCAAAAATGCCCAAAAAGGGTACTTTTTCAGTGGCCTCGATACATCGCGTCCGCGCCAGAACGTGAACGAACACAACCGGCATGGCAATCATGGTATCACGAAAACATAAATGATTACTTTTGCCCACGGTTATTGAATTTTGTTGCAAAAGCAAAGCCACCATAAAGGGCGGACTCCTGCAAATGGAACCCGCCCTAATTTTTCAGCCCCTCAAAAAAGTTTTATCGGGCAGCCTCTATTATAATATGTGTGCGATTTTAATAGGCAAACATTGGATATGATTCCATGGTCTTGTTCACCTTGGCGCGAACAGCGGCGATTACGGCGTCGTCGGCAGGCGAGCGGAGCACGGTGTCGATCATCTCGGCAATTTCGCCCATGAGTTCCTCTTTGGCGCCGCGTGTGGTGATGGCAGGGGTGCCGAGGCGGATACCGGAAGTTTGGAATGGTGAGCGAGAGTCGAAAGGCACCATGTTTTTGTTGGCGGTGATGTCGGCTGCCACGAGAGCCTTCTCTGCCACCTTACCGGTGAGTTCGGGGAACTTGGTGCGGAGGTCAACGAGGATGCAGTGGTTGTCGGTGCCACCCGAAACGATGTTGTAGCCCATGTCGATGAGTGCCTGAGCGAGGACGCGGGCATTTTTCTGCACTTGCTTCTGGTATTCTTTGAACTCGGGTTGAAGAGCCTCGCCGAATGCCACAGCCTTGGCGGCGATTACATGCTCAAGCGGGCCGCCTTGCACGCCGGGGAACACGGCGCTGTCGAGGAGCGATGACATCTTGCGGATTTCGCCCTTGGGTGTTTTCTTGCCGAATGGGTTGTCGAAATCCTTACCCATCATTATCACACCGCCGCGGGGACCACGAAGGGTCTTGTGAGTGGTTGTGGTTACGATGTGGGCATATTTCACAGGGTTGTCGAGCAATCCGGCAGCGATGAGTCCGGCAGGGTGAGCCATATCGAACATGAAGATAGCACCTACCTCGTCGGCAATGCGGCGGATGCGGGCATAGTCCCACTCGCGCGAGTAGGCGCTGGCGCCACCCACAATGAGTTTCGGGCGCTCGCGGCGCGCTGTCTCTTCGAGTTGGTCGTAATCCACGAGGTTGGTATCAGGAGTTACGTTGTATTCTATCGGCTGGAACACGAGACCGGAGAAATTCACCGGGCTTCCGTGAGAGAGGTGTCCACCGTGAGAGAGGTTCAATCCCATAAACTTGTCGCCGGGCTTGAGAACGCTCATAAACACAGCCATGTTGGCTTGCGCGCCCGAGTGAGGCTGCACGTTAGCCCATTCGGCACCAAAAAGTTGCTTGAGGCGCTCGATAGCAATGGTTTCCGACTCATCCACCACCTCGCAGCCACCGTAGTAGCGGTGTCCGGGATAGCCTTCGGCATATTTGTTGGTGAGGCAAGAGCCCATGGCTTGCATCACTTGGTCGCTCACAAAGTTTTCGGAAGCGATGAGTTCGATACCTTTCTTTTGGCGTTGATGTTCACGCTCGATGATGTCAAAAATCTGTTTGTCTTTAAGCATAATCAGAGTTTTTTGTTTTTATATTTTGAGAATTAATTTGTTAGCGTTTTTTCGACGGCGACTTTCTCACAGTCCAACCGAAATGGCCTATTTCGTCGCCCATCGAGTGGTAGTGGCCGTGGCAATAGACGAGCATACGCGCGCGGTCGAGTTCAAATGCGCCCGATTCGGGGTTGATAAAAGCGTCGTCGGCAATCACGTTCACCACATCGGCAATAAACATGTGGTGCGAGCCGAGCTCCTTCACCTCTTTCACCCGACACTCTATCGAGAGAGGCGATTCGGCGATATATGGGCACGCCACAGCCACTCCGGGAGCCAGTGTGAGATGGCATTTCTCCCATTTGTCCACCTCGGCGCCCGATTTCACGCCACACCAGTCGGTGGCTCGGGCGAGAGCCTCGGTGGTGAGGTTGATGGTAAATTCGCCGGTGCTGCGGATGATATCGTAGCTGTGCCTCTCGGGGCGCACCGAGATGTAGCACATGGGTGGATTGGTGCAAATGGTTCCGGTCCAACTCACAGTGATGATGTTGTGCTCCCCCTCGAGGGTGCCGCAACTCACCATCACGGCAGGGAGCGGATAAATCATTGTTCCTGGTTTCCAGTTTTGCTTCATTGCGATGAGGAGAAGTGGGTTATTTGATAATGATATCGTCGCCCGACACCTCGCGTTCGCAATAATGGCAGCGGATTACACGGTTATCGCGATCGACCACATGGAATCGTGTGGACATCGGCTCGTTGTTGGAGATACACTTGGGGTTGCCACACTTCACGATATCCACAATCTCGTCGGGGAGCGACACGCGGTGCTTATCCACAATCTCGTAGTTGCGAATCACGTTGATATTGGCATTGGGAGCAACGAGGGCTATTCGGCTCAGTGTCTCTTCGGGGAAAAACACGTCGGCAATCTTGATAATCCCCTTTTTGCCATAGCGACGGCTGCTGAGGTTGTTACCGATTGTAACACTGTTGGGGAGGTTGGCGATGCCAAGCAGATCCACCACTTTGAAAAGCGAGTGGGGCGGGATATGGTCGATAACGGTGCCGTTTTCGAGAGCGGCGACAGCAAGTTCTTTCTTCATATTGTTCATTTTGCTGAATTTTTAAGTTGAGTCAAATCAATGCCGAGCACCTTGCAGATTATAGCCTGGCGAGCATAGAGTCCGTTTTGTGCCTGATTGAAATAGTAAGCCTTCGGGTTGTCATCGACATCGGGGTTGATTTCGCCCACACGCGGCAGCGGATGGAGGATGCGCAGATTGGGGCGAGAGTCGGCAAGCATAGCGTTGCGCAGGGTGTAGATGTTTTTCACGCGCTCATATTCGTCGAGGTCGGTGAAACGCTCGCGTTGCACGCGTGTCATATACAGGATATCGGTGTTGTTGATGATTTCGGGACCGAAATCGCGGCTTTCGGTGTATTTAATGCCGTGCTGGTCGCAGAAAATCTTGTATTCCACCGGCATTTTCAACTCGTCGCAAGCGATGAAATTGAAAGTGGGGTTGAAGTGATACATCGCCATGATGAGCGAGTGGACGGTGCGCCCGTATTTGAGGTCGCCCACGAGGGTGATGTTGAGGTTGTCGAGCCGCCCTTGTGTCTTGTAGATAGAGAAAAGGTCGAGCATTGTCTGCGACGGGTGCTGGTTGGCGCCGTCGCCGGCATTGATAATGGGAACGGGCGACACCTCGGTGGCGTAGAGAGCCGCGCCCTCGAGATAGTGGCGCATGATGATTAAATCGACATAGTTGCTCACCATCTTGATGGTGTCTTTGAGGGTCTCCCCTTTCGACGAACTGGTGGTGGCTGCATCAGAGAAGCCGATTACACGGCCTCCGAGGCGGTTCACCGCGGTCTCGAAGCTCAAGCGAGTGCGGGTTGACGGCTCGAAAAACAAGGTTGCAATCACCTTCCCGTCGAGCAGGTGTTGATTGGGGTGCGCCTCAAAAAAAGCGGCATCGGAGATGAGTTGGAGTATCTCATCCTTGGTCAATTGCGATATTGACACTAAACTTCGTTTGTCCATAAAACAACGCTGGAAATAACTTTAAATTCAACCACAAAAAAAGCCAATCCTAACCCACAACGAGGCAACGATTGACTGCACGACAAGAACAAGGACAAAAGAGGTGCTGCAGGCGCGTGATGCGAGACCCCCGCCACAAGAGCCACTCCGGAAAGAAGCCATCCTCTATTGTCTCACGTTTCTTGTTCATAGTGCAAAGTTAAGTGTTTTTTCGCAACCCACAAACACCCGGCGGCAATTTTTATTCGCCCCACCGGCACGATTTGTTATTGTAAAAAGAGAATTTTGAGAAAAAAGCACTAAATTTGTGGTATTAAAACCGTAAACAGCATGATTGAATATATCAAAGGTGAAATCACCGACCTCACCCCCACCTATGCCGTTCTCGAGAACAATGGCATCGGCTATTTGCTCAACATATCTCTCAACTGCTACACATTCCTGCAGGGAAAGAGCAACTGCAGGCTCTATGTCCACGAGGCGATTCGCGAGGATGCCCACATCCTCTACGGATTTGCCGACCGCCACGAGCGCGAATTGTTCTTGTTGCTCATCACCGTGTCGGGCGTGGGAGCGGGCACGGCAAGGATGATTCTTTCGTCGTTTCGACCTGCCGAATTGGAGCAGATTATCGCCACCGGCAACGATTCACAGCTCAAAGCGGTGAAGGGAATCGGCGGAAAAACGGCACAAAGAATAATTGTTGACCTCAAAGATAAAATAAATGCGGTAGGTGATTCGTTATTAATACAGGCTACGCCCTCGAGCGAGCATTTCGACGAGGCATTTGCGGCTCTGGTTACTCTCGGTTTTCCCAAGCAGGCGGCGCAGAAGGTGCTCAAGAAACTGTATGGCGAAAATCCCGACCTGGCTGTGGATGTCGCGATAAAACTTGCTTTGAAAATGCTTTGAGGCTTCAAGCACTGTGTAAATGAGAAAAAAAGGCAGTAAATTAGGTATATTATTCTATATTGTGTGCGGAATATTGATTTATTCGGCATACAATTTTTATGCCTACGGGCAATATACCAAATCCACGCTGCCTCCGCCTCCTCCGGCAGGCGACTATCCCGCTCCGGCAAAGGGCGACTCGATTCCGATGCCCTATCCTGTGTCGCGCACCATCCCCACTTCCTACGACGATATCACTTCGCCCGGGAAGAAGGCTGTGGATTTGAAAAATCCCAAGAACATCACCACGGTCGCCGAATATGACTACACCACCGGGTGCTACATCATCCGCACCAAGATTGGCGACATGGAGATTGCCACCCCGTTTATGCTGAGCAGCGACGAATACAACAATGTAACGCTGCGCAAGTCAATGGCCGAATACTACAGGCAGAAAAATGCCGAACTCTATGCCAACGATGGCAAAAAGGAGTTTAACTTCCTCGATATGCAATTCGGGCTCGGACCATTGGAGAAGGTGTTTGGTCCCGGCGGACTTCAACTCAAGACCAACGGCTCGATTACGCTCAACATGGGCATCAAATCCAACAAAACCGACAACCCCGCGCTGCCGGTGAATTCGCGTCGTAACACCTATTTCGACTTCGACCAGAAAATCCAGGCTACTATCGCAGCCACGGTGGGCGACAAGATGAAGTTCAACATGAGCTACAACACCGACGCCACGTTTGAATTTGACTCCAAGAACCTCAAACTCGCCTACGAAGGGAAGGAGGACGAGATTATCAAGAATATCGAGGCGGGTAATGTGAGCATGACCACCGGGTCGTCGCTCATCAAGGGTAGCACAGCGCTGTTTGGTATCAAAACCAAATTGCAATTCGGCAAACTCACAGCCACCGCGCTTGTTTCGCAACAAAACAGCGAGACACAGTCGGTGAGCACACGCGGCGGAGCGCAAACCACCTCGTTCTCAATCAAAATCGATAACTACGACCAGAACCGGCACTTCTTCCTCGGGCATTTCTTCCGCGACAACTACGACAAGTTTGCCGCCAAACTCCCCATCGTGTCGTCGGGCGTTAACATCACCCGCATCGAGGTGTGGGTAACCAACAAGCGCAACAATTTCAACGAGAGCCGCAACTTTGTGTCATTCATGGACATGGGCGAAAGCACCCACATCCTCAACGACCACTGGATAGGCGATCCCGCCATCGAAATACCCACCAACGACGCCAACAGTCTCATGAACGAACTTCGCACGCAATACCCCGACGCGCGCAACATCAACCTCGTTACTCAGGCTCTCGAGCCGCTCGGCGCCTACAACATCGACGGCGGTCGCGACTACGAGAAAGTGGAGAAGGCTCGCCTCCTCACCTCAAGCGAATACACCCTCAACGCCACTCTCGGCTACATCTCGCTGAAGTCGGCACTCAACGCCGACGAGGTGCTCGCCGTGGCATACGAATACACCTACCAGGGAAAGACCTACCAAGTGGGTGAATTTTCGGGCGACGTTACCAACACCGACCAGTCGCTTTACCTCAAGATGCTCAAAGGCACCACCGCATCGCCCTACACCCCGATGTGGGGCGTCATGATGAAAAACGTGTATTCTCTCGGCGTCTACTCGGTGCAAAAGAGCAATTTCAAGCTCAATATCAAGTATTTGAGCGACACCACAGGTGCCGAAATCACCTATCTCCCTATCCAAGGGCTCAACAACCAAACATTGTTGCAGATTATGAACCTCGACCGCCTCGACAAGAACAACCAGACAGGCAGCGACGGCTATTTCGACTTTATCGAAGGCTACACTATAATCCCGTCGAACGGCAAGGTGATTTTCCCGGTTGTAGAGCCGTTTGGCGAATGGCTTGAGAAGAAAATCGACAACCCTGCCATCTCCGACAAGTTTGTGTTCAAGGAACTTTACGACTCCACGCTCACCGTGGCTCGCCAGATGCAGGACAAGAACAAATATGTGCTCACAGGCGAATATCAGGCGTCGAGCGGCTCGCAAATCAGGCTCAACGCCATGAATGTGCCGCGAGGCTCGGTTGTGGTAACTGCCGGAGGTGTAACCCTCACCGAAAACAGCGACTACACGGTGGATTACAACATGGGTATCGTAACCATCCTCAACCAGAGCATCATCGATGCCGGAACAAGCATCAATGTGTCGATGGAAAACCAGTCGATGTTCAGCACCCAGCGCAAGACGCTCCTCGGTCTCGACCTCAACTACCAGTTCAATAAGGATTTCAACATCGGAGCCACCGTGATGCACTTCTCCGAGCGTTCCATCACCGAGAAAGTGGCGATAGGCTCCGAGACCATCAACAACACCATCTGGGGCTTGAACCTCAGCTATAACAACAAGTTTATGTGGCTCACCAACCTTTTGGGCAAGATACCCACGGTGAATGCCACAGCGCCTTCGTCGGTAAGCCTCACCGCCGAATTTGCCCAACTCATTCCTCACGCGCAAAAGACCGGCTCGACCAAGGGCAGCTCGTATATCGACGATTTCGAGACCACACAGACCGGTATCGACCTCCGCTCCCCCTATTCGTGGTTCCTCGCCTCGACCCCCTACGACAACTCTACCGGTGCACTCTTCCCCGAAGCGGCATTGAGCAACAACACCGAATATGGCAAAAACCGCGCCCTCCTCGCTTGGTACTACATCGACCGGATGTTCACCCAGCGCAATTCGTCGAGCGCGCCGGGATACATCAAAAACGACGAGGAGCAGCAGTCCAACTTGTATGTGCGCGAAATCACACAACGCGAGTTGTTCCCCGCCAAAGAGCTCAACTATGGCGAGTCTTCGACAATCCAAACTCTCAACCTCTCGTTCTACCCCGAGGAACGCGGTCCGTATAACCTCGATGCCACCAACATCGACGATAACGGCAAACTCCTCTTCCCGGAAAAACGCTGGGGCGGCATCATGCGCAAACTCGACAACACCAATTTCGAGACCAGCAACATCGAATACATCGAATTTTGGATGCTCAACCCGTTCCTCGACCCCGAGAACCCCAACTACGAGGGCGGTGACCTCTACATCAACCTCGGCGAGGTGAGCGAAGATATCCTCAAAGATGGAATGAAAGCCTACGAGAACGGTAATCCCATCAACGACGACAACACCTACATGAAAGAGACCGTGTGGGGACGCGTTTCGACTCAAAACGCTCTCTCCTACGCTTTCGACAACACTTCGGGCGCTCGCAAGAAACAGGACCTCGGACTCAACGGATTGAGCACCGAGGAGGAATTTGCATTCCCCACCTATTCCGACTATGTGGCTCAACTGCGCACCAAACTCAACCCCACTGCAATCGCGCAGATGGAACTCGACCAGTTCTCGCCACTCAACGACCCTGCCGGCGACAACTATCACTTCTACCGCGGATACGACTACGACGAGCAGCGCCTCTCGATTCTCGAGCGCTACAAGCACTACAATGGCGTGGAAGGGAACTCCCTCTCCCCCGAAGATGCCACCGACCGCCTCTACCAGTCGGGGCGCAGTGTTCCCGATGTCGAGGATATCAACAACGACAACACCCTCAACGAGTATGAGCGCTATTTCCAATATCGCATCTCCATCCGCCCCGAAGACCTCGAAGTGGGACAAAACTACATCGCCGACAAGCACACCTCGGTGGTGCGTCTTCGCAACGGCAAGGATGCCGAGGTGGAATGGATTCAATTCAAGGTGCCATTGCGCGAATACGAGAAGGCGGTAGGCTCAATCAACGACTTCTCGACCATCCGCTTTATGCGCATGTTCATGACCGGCTTCAAAAAGACTACCCACTTGCGCTTTGCCACCCTCGAACTCGTGAGGGGCGAATGGCGCGCATATCAATACAACCTCAACAGCCGAGCCGACACTCCGGCTGAAGGCTCGCTCGACATCAGTTCGGTGAATATCGAGGAGAACTACGGCACACAGCCTGTCAACTATGTGCTTCCGCCGGGAGTAACCCGAATCGTCGATTCCGGGCAGGCTCAAGCCACCCAGCTCAACGAGCAATCGCTCTCGCTCAAGGTGAGCAACCTCAAAGCGGGCGACGCACGCGCCGTGTATCGCAACACCCAACTCGACTTGCGCCTCTACAAGCGGCTGCAGATGTTTGCCCACGTCGAAGCGCTCATCAACCAGGAAGGCACCCTCAAAAACGGCGACCTTGCGGTGTTTGTTCGCCTCGGTAGCGACATCAAGCAGAACTACTACGAGTATGAAATTCCGCTCACGGTAACTCCTGCAGGAAAATACAACACCTACAGCTCCACCGACCAATATGTAGTGTGGCCCGAAGCCAACATGCTCAACTGCGCCACAAGCGTCTTTACCAATATCAAACTTGAGCGCAACGCCGCCAAGCGTGCCGATGGCTCCACCGTTACCTTCAACACAGTTTATTCGGGATACGACCCCGGACACCCCGCCAACAAGGTGAGCGTGATAGGTAACCCGTCGCTCAGCGATGTGAGGGTGATTCTCATCGGTGTGCGCAACAAATCGAGCGTTACCCGCGACGGAACCGTGTGGGTGAACGAATTGCGCGTAACCGATTTCGACGAGCGCGGCGGCTGGGCTGCCAAGGGGAACCTCAACCTCGCAATCAGCGACATCGCCACATTCAATTTCGGTGCCCACCGCGAAACCGCCGGTTTCGGTTCGGTGGATCAGAGCCTCACCAATCGCCGCACCGACCAACTCGACAAATACAACTTTGCCGTGCAAGCCGACCTCGGTCGCTTCCTCCCCGAGAAGGTGAAACTCAAAGCGCCTATCTACTACTCCTATTCGCGCGAAAAAGTAACTCCGGAATACAACCCGCTCGACCAGGATATCAAACTCGATGATGCTCTCGACCTCTGCGAGACTCAGCACGAGCGCGACAGCATCATGGCGTTTGCCGCCGAGGTGCGCACCGTGGAGAGCTTCAGTATCTCCGGACTTAAATTCGACATCATCAGCAAGGTGCCCAAACCTTGGGACCCCGGCAACTTCTCGTTCAGCTACTCCAGCAACAAGCAACGCTTCTCCGACCCCAACAACGTGTATGAAAACACCAGCGACTACCGCGGCAGTTTCCAATACACCTACTCCCCCTATGTGAAGCCGTTCAAGCCGTTTGCCGGCATCAAGAGCAAGAAAAAGAGCGCAAAATTCCTTAAAGACTGGGGCTTCAACTACCTCCCCGCAAATATTGCGTTCTACACCAACATATCCCGCTACTACTACGAGCAGCAGACCCGCTCCGAGGCTGATATCAATGTGCAACTGCCGGTGTCGGTGAGCAAGACATTCCTCTGGGACCGCCAATTCAACATCTCATGGAATTTCACCAAGTCGCTCACCATGTCGTTCAACAGCAACACCACGGCACACATCGAAGAACCGATGGGCGCAGTGAACAAGAAACTCTTCCCCGACAAATATGAAAACTGGAAAGACTCTGTGTGGACCAGCATCAAGAACCTCGGTACGCCATGGGCTTACAACCAGACTTTCACAGCATCCTACAAGGCTCCGTTCAGCCAAATCCCATTCCTCGACTACCTCACAGGCAACGTAACCTACAACGCCACCTACAAATGGGACCGCGGCGCAACAATCGACGATGTGCAGGAGGGTAACACCATCGTAAGCCAGGCTTCGTGGAATGCCGATTCGCGCATCAATTTCGAAACTCTCTACAACAAGTGGAAATTCCTCAAGGATATCAACACACGCTTCTCCAACAGCCGCGGCAACCAGCGTGCACGCCAGCCGAAGAAGTTTGAGCGATCCTACACCCTCAAAGCCGACACCGGAGTGGTTGTAACCCACAATTTGAAGGTGAAGAAGGTGAAAATCACCGCAAAAACCACCTCCGGCAAACCATTCGTACTCAAGACACGCATCATCGACGACAAGAGTTTTGAAATCCTCAATCGAGGCACCGAAAACATCAAAATCACAGTCATCGAAGACAAGAAAGAGGAGAAGAGCGTGTGGCGCAATGTGGGTGAATACTCGCTGCGCCTGCTCATGAGCCCGCGCTCGTTCTCGTTCCGCTATCGCAACACCAAAGCGATGACCATCCCGCAATTCGAGCCTTCAATCGGCGACATCTTCGGGCAGAGCACCCACTACGACGCAATGGCTCCGGGTCTCGGTTTTGCATTCGGTTTTGAAGGCGAGGACTACCTCAAGAAGATTCGCGAACGCGGATGGCTCAACTGCGACCCCAACCAAACATCGCCGGCTATCTTCTCCAAGACATCGGAATTTTCATTTGAACTCAACCTCGAGCCAATCAAGGGGTTGAAGATAGTGCTCACAAGCAACCGCACCGACAACCGCACCTCGCAGATACAATTTATGTACGACGAGATGCCCACCACCTATTCGGGAAGCTACACCAAAACGCACTGCGCAATTGCCACCGCATTGGGCAGCTCGTCGGCAGACGACGGCTACCACAGCAACGCATTCGACAAGTTCCTGAGCAATATCCCCACCGTTGCCGAGCGCATCGTGAGACAATACCAAGGCACCACCTACCCCAACAAAGGTTTCCTCTCGGGAACAGCATACGCCAATCAAGCCTTCAACACCGAGGTGGGCAACGTGAACACCATGGGTAGCGACGTGCTCATCCCGGCATTCGTTGCAGCTTATTCGGGTAAAAACGCCGGTTCGATTACCCTCAATCCGTTCCCCGGTCTCGCGGATATGATGCCCAACTGGCGCATCACCTACGACGGGCTGTCGAAGATTCCGTTCTTCAGCAAGCACTTCAAATCGGTAACACTCACCCACGCCTATCAGTGTACCTATTCTGTAGGTTCCTACTCATCCTATCAGCAGTGGGTGTCGCTCGATGGCAGCGAACGAGGCTTCACCCTCGACCAGCAGACACAACGACCCATCCCATCGTCGCCGTACAACATATCGTCGGTATCTATCACCGAGAAATTCGCTCCGCTGCTTGGTGTGAACGTAACGCTCAAGAACAATATCAATGTGAACACCGAATATCGCGACAGCCGCACTCTCACCCTCAACTCGGCTGCCGGACAGGTGGTGGAAGCCAACACCAAGAGCCTCGTGCTCGGCGCAGGTTATAAGATTGCCAATTTCAACACCTTCCTCAAGATGAAAGGCTCACAAAAAGGGATTAGCAACGACCTCACTCTCAACCTCGACTTCCAGTTCTCCAACAGCCAGGCATTGATTCGCAACATTACGAGCAACAGCGCCCAGGCTACAAGCGGAACACGCTCTATCACAATAAATTTCACAGCCAACTATGTGCTGAGCAAGAAGGTTACCGTGGGCGCATATTTCGACCACCAAATCAACACACCGCTCATCAGTTCGTCGGCTTATCCGACAACCAACAGCAACTATGGTGTGTCTATCAACCTCTCGCTCGCAAAATAGATGTAAATACTTAAAAATCAATTAATATGTCTAAAATCCATGCCAACTACTGCGGCTATTTCTCGATAAAAAGCAGCGATATCACTTTCCCGGCACTATGGCAGCCGGTTGTGGAATCGGAACGCGACATTGCGGAATATAAGCAATACTACTACCCCGAATTTGTCGATTTCGCGCTCGGGAGCAACACAAACGGGTGTCGCCGCTACCGCCTCACTCCCGCAGAGAGCAATATCACGGTAACTTTGAAATTCGCTCCTGTGGAAATCACCGTGAAGCGAATCACCGCCTACATCATGCCTCACGACATATTGATTTACGCCATAGAGACCGAAGCCGAGGCCGACGACCTCAACACGCTCACCGTCATCACCTCCCACCTCCGCTCTATCTACAACATCGACAAAGAGCCGTCGGAGAAAACCGACCTCACCCGCTTTATCGAGACTGCCATAAACCCGGTGAAGGCTCTCTTCACCCACTTCAACGGCACGGAATGTGCAAGCAGCGACCTGGTGGAGAAAGGGAATAAATTCAAGGTGTTCCAGGTTATCGACACCCCCTTGGAGGAATTGAGCGCCGAGGAGCGCAAAATAATGCTCTTTGAATTTGGAACGATGTCGGTTATCGGAGGCTTCAACGCCAACGACATCCATAGCATCACCCGGGAATATATGGAAGAGGTGCTCGACGGCTCCAGCATCTCCATCTACAACAATTGGTCGGGACTCGCGCTGCTCGACTCTTTCACCATTCTCGCCTGCGAGTTCAAGGAGTATAATCTCGACACATGGCTCAGCGACTATTTCTCGATGATTTACATCCACAACATCTTCATCAAGTTCTACCTGTTCCGCCTCAACGAGCGTTTCCGTGCCGAGAGCCGCGACACCGATGCTCTCGCCACCGAATTTGCAATATTCGAGCGCAACTATTGCTTCAAGAAGATTTCCTACAACTTCCTGCCGCTCGAAATCGCCCAAATGATAGACAAAGCGCTCGAAATCAACGAGGAGAAGGAGATTCTTTGCCATGAAATCGAACTCGAGAACCAGCGCAACGAGAAGGAAAGCGACAAGCGAATGAACAACCTGCTGTTTTTCCTCACCTGCATCACAATGCTTTCGACAGTGTGGGATGCTACCTGTCTTTTAGACCAACTTCTTTCCTACGAAGGGGTGATGGGCGACACCGTAACAGGCTACCGCGCTTTCTCTTTGGGATTATCTTTGATTATAGTGTCTGTGGCAATCCTTATCTTGCATCGCAGAAAGGAGAACAAGAAATAACGCTCAGCGATTCACCACAAATTTGAGGGCTGCACCTCTCGACACTGCCACATACACCCCCGGGAGGAGATGCCCTACGGGGATTGTTGCGGCATCGCTCTCGGCACACATCATGCCCGATACGGAATACACCCGCACCATGCCGGCTGCATTGAGGAGCGATTTTGAGGCGTTGTCGTAGCGAATGGCATCGCGGATTTCCACACCCATTGTCGAAGCGAGGCTCAGCACCTTCTCAAGCCCTGCCGCCGAGTCGATTTTGCCGTAGCCCCATCGCTCGGGATTGGCATCGACGAAAGCGTCGCGCACTGCTGTGCTTGCGAGTATCTCCTTCACCATCGCCGGGGTGAGTTGCGGATACACTTGCAGCCATGTGGCGACAATCCCGGCAACTGCGGGAGTAGCCATCGAAGTGCCTTGATCCACACCCCACAGATTGGTGCGACCATCGGCAATGCGTTCTTCCACTACCATTTTCCGCATCGGTCCATCGGGCGAAACGGCTCGGCTGTCATAACTGCTGAAACCGCTGATTACCATCCTCCCGGGAGCACAAATATCGGGGCGCGACACTCCGCGCGCGTCGGGTCCGTAGGATGAGAAATAACTGATTGCCTCGGGATTGGCATCGTATGGCACCAGCGAATATCGGTCATCGCCCAGGATGTTGCTGCAATAGATGCGGCTGTTGTATGCCCCCACGCTGATGGAATTTTCACCGCATGCCATCGAACTAATCGAACCTTGCGGGGTGCCGGGGGTGTATCCGTCGAGATACAGATAACGGAACACCGAGTTGCTGTCGCTCCACACGTTCACTCGCTCCGATTCCGGAGCATTGACCCACAGTGCCACATAGGTGTTGTTGAAATCGGTGAGCGCACCCTCGATTTCGATATACACCTCATATTGCCCCTCCACCGGAGATGCCACAGCGGATATGCGACCGCCGAATAGCGGTGCGAGGGCGGAATCGCGGGCGGAATCGAGTGTCAATTCGGGTGAAGTGTCATCGACCACAGCTCGATACAACGGTTTTCCCGAGGCATCGACTATCGCTATCGTTACTGACAGGGGGTTGTCGCTGTCGCCCCACACATCTATTGCCGTTGCCAAATCTTCACGCCAACGGTTGTCGCACACGAGGGTGCGCAGCGTGTCCTCGCGCCCGAATGTGTGCGAGATATGCAGGTTGTTGTGTCCGGTGTTGCCGGCAGCGAGAAACACGAGCCGACCCTCCCCTGCCATGCGGTCGATAAACCGCGCACAGATGTCATTCTCGTTGTGCGGACCGAGGTAGGAACTGAGGCTGAGGCTCACCACCGCCGGGCGATTGAGCCGCCGGGCTTCGTCGAACACGTAGGCTATCGTGTTGAGTATATTCACATCGGTGAGGTTGCGCGAAGCCACCGCCACGATGTCGGCTTCGGGGGCATACCCGTAGTAGTTGTTGCCGAAGAATGAACCTACCGCCGTGGAAATGGTGTGAGTTCCGTGGGAATAATCGATGGTGTCGGCAGTGAGCGCCGGCACATCGGCAGCGCCGTATTCCGAGCCGGGAAGTGCCTCTCCGTCGATTGTGGGTGGAATGCCGGTGCTGTCGTCGGGAAGATACACTTTGAGAAAGCGCGTGTTGCCCGAGGCATCGGCGAATTCGGGATGGTTGAAATCCACACCGAGGTCGAGGGTGCCGTAAATAACGCCTTTACCTGTAAACGGACTCTTGCCGGGAGCGCAAGATGTGAAATGACGCGAACAGATGCGCGAACTGTCGTTCTCCACCCTCAACTTGCGGGCAAAACTGATGGTGCAAGGGATATTCCGCTCTATCTCGGCTATCCGAGAAAGCGGGATGCGCACGGTAGCCATATCACCGGCTACGGCATAGATGGTAACTCCGTAATTGCCAAGCAATTCCAAATCATCTTGGTTCTCGAGCATCAACACGGCATCGACAGCCCCTTTTGGGGTGCCGTAGGCTCTTTCCACACCGGGATTCAGCAAGGCAAGCCGCGATTGTGGCGTGAGCACCGCATCGGAGCAAAGCCACATCAGCATGGCGAGAATCATCACTTGGCTCCTCATGGCTGCATCAGATTTTGACACCAAACATGTGGCGAACCAACAATCTTATCACTTTCTCATACCACCCGAAGCAGTCTTTCGACCCCACGGCAGATGTCATAGCCTCGGTTGCAAAATCGTCAACCGATTTTTCGTTGAGCAACGACCACATGAGGAAATTGCCGAAACGGTGGGTGAGGAGGTCGGAAAGGGTCTCTCCACTCGGGTTGTAATTGAGAATCTCCTCGCGATAGGACTCGATGCCGGGGAAATGCAGGTCGAGTATCTCCTTGCGGATGAAATTGTTTATCTCGTCGGGGAAATAGTTCTTGGCTGTGCTGAAAAGATTACCAATGAGTTTCACCAAGTCGAATTGGTAGCACCCGGCGCGATTCAGCGAGATGCTGTCGAAAGCCGCAACCGACTCCACGGTTGAGAATTTCGCCATTAAGTATTTCACGATGTCGAGTGCTGTGTGGATATATCCGAAATCGGTAATCAACTCCGACACATTTTCCACGATGTGATACAGGAGTTCCTTGTCGCGTGTAGCCACAGCCTCGTCGATTAATTCATACATCAACGGGGCTGCGTGGGCATCGCCATCGTGAGCCACGCCATCCCCTTTATGGGCGCAATACACCACGCAATACCAGTTGAGCACATTGCGCTTGTAGAGTCCGGTGGGATTTGCGCGGTGGCTGTTCCTCGCCTTGAAAAGTCCGCGGCAACGCTTGGTCCAGTCGCGGCTCTCGGCAGTGTAGAAGTCGAGCAATTCCTTGCAGTCGTCGGGAAGATACACCGCTATCTGATACAGGGAGTAAAGCACCGACATTTGAGTGTAGTCCCACCATTTGCTTTGGCGATATTCGGGAGTGAAAATCTTGCGCGCAAGCGGAGCCACATTGTCCCATTTGCTGCTTCCCATCACCACAAAGATTCGCTCGCAACCGAAATATGTGAAACTGTCGCCGGTGTGATATGCCGAAAGCATTACCGGCACAAATCGAGCAAAACGCTCCTCCTCGGCACGACATTCGGGAGAATCGGGCTGTGAGGCAAAGCGGCGGAAATGATGCAGGAAACTAATGAGAACGGGCATCTTGTCGCGCCCCCATTCTTCCGCGCCCGAGGTGCCCGGAATCACCGTGGAATCCCAGAACGACTGGTATTCAACCGCATTGTTGACATAATCGGACTGGAATGTAATCTGCTTGCGCATAATGATTTGCAGCAACGGCATAACCAGCCTCACAATGTTGAAATTGAATGTGAAATAGCGCATTACGCCGTTAATCTCGTCGAGCAACAACGCTGCTTGCTCTCGGTCGTGATATGTAACAAGGGCGTCGATGAGCAGCAACACACACAACCGCGTGGCTGTTTCGAGGAAGAACACCATTCGGTTGCGCAAGCGTTGCACAACGGCATTCACCACAATGTTGTGCGATTTTATCACGGCATACATCTCGCGCACTATCATCACGGAGAGGTTTTCGGCAAGCGGGGTGTTGTCGAGGGTGTATTTCTTGTTGGATAGGTAGTAGCAATACATGCAGGCATCGTTGCGCACCTCGATGATATTGTCGCTCATGATGCGCCACAGCATCTCCATGGCGTTGTGGGAATAGAGTTTGCCTGCAAAATAATCGGTGAGAAGGATGCCGTTGATTAGGCTCACCGAAGCGAGTTGGCGCAGATGCATCACCGGACTAAGGCTTCGGGAGAGGCGCTTGTGCTCCTCGATGATGGCTTCGTCGGCGTTGTTGCTCTCGATGCGCGCGGTAACGGCATTGAAGCGCTCGGTGAGAGCCTCGCCGTTATCGACATTATAGCCCACCATCTTGTCGAGAAGCGAAAATATCTCATTCTCATAGTTTTCCCGCACCATGGAATCGATGGTGTCGGTTACAAGTTGCATCACTTTGTAGTCGTCGCGGTTTTCTATTGCCAGGTTCACAAGTGTGTCGAGTCCCGAACCGTTGAGCACCTCCATGAGCAGCGCATTGCGCAAGCATCCGAGGAACACGACATTAACCGTTGCGCTATGGAGCAGCGCCACATAGTCTATCTTCCCGACAGTGCTTGTGCGAAGCACCTCTGCCATCGCATATTCGAGGAATCGCTCATAGACAAACTGAATGTTGGCGACATCCTCCCCTGCCCTTCTGCCTTCGCGCAAGATGGGGCGTTCCGCCTTGTTGAGCAATTCGGCGTAGGCGATGGTGATGCCGTCTTTCTTATAAATGAGTGTCGCGAGATGGTGCAAAGGGTGTTTAGGCTCGGAATATGCCTCTCGGAGCACCTCCGAGGAGACGCTGTCGATGGGATTTCCCGAGAGATAGCCTTCGAGGAAATAGCGCGCCACTCCACGCACCACCTCGAGTTGCAAGTTGCCGGCATAGGAGTTGCCGATGTCGCTCATCATCTTTCGGAAAAGCGCAATCGAGGTGTATTCGTCGGTCGATTCGGGAAGCGCATTGCACAGATAGTTTGTGCAAGTGAATTTCATCACGAGCGGGTCTTTGATGCGAATGAGAGTGCGCGGGTCGATCTCTTCAAAACGGGTTGTCATTTGGTAGAGCCTTCCGTAAATCCGGTAGGCGCTGCGAGTCTCATCTCTCGAAAAACCTCTTACATTATATTTTTCATCACCCGAGGCATTAAACACCAGCGGATCGGTTGCCTGCACATGGCGCTGTAGGAGGGTTTTCCACGTGAAAGTGCGGCATGTGAAAAGCACCTTGAAATGGGTGTATTCCGGCTTTATCAGCAGGCTACGGATATCTTTGAAGAGCACGAGCGGAGCCTCATCGGTGTTCTCACACCCGGCATAGTGGATACATTCGTTTATAGCATCAAAGAGAATGGGAATCTTCACCCCGGCACGCACTGCCTTGTCGTGAAGCGAATCAAGTATTTTCACGATGTTTTTGCGCGGAGAGAAATCAAGCACTCGCTTCAACTGCGCTTCGAGTGCCGCAGAAGCGAAATCGGAACAGCCGAAGATTAGCACCGCTTTTCCGCTATCGAGCATCGACTCGGTCCAGTAGCACAATTGGCTGGTTTTGCCTTGTCCCGCCTCGCCGAGCATTGGAAACAATGTTGCTTCGCTTGCAAGAAACTCGTTGAGCGCGTCGGTCAACCCAGTGCGCTCCACAAACAATTCGGCATTGTATTTCTTCTCGCCATACACACGCCGCATGAAACGCTGCGACTCACATCGCAACAATGTTGAACACTCTTCCCAATTAAGGTCGCGCGCGATGTCGAAAGATGGCACTATTGCCTGCAACGCATGGTCGAAATCCTCGTTACGGTCGTCGGAAATAAGCGTAACGGCATTGATATTCGACGATATGTAACTTATATTCTCATCTTTAAGCGACTGAAAAACATAGACATATCTATCCCGGCTCAAGAACACCAACGGATATAGGTCGAGAACCTCGCCATCCTTTTCGAGGCAATAATGGCTGTCGGCTCCGGGTGTGCGTTGCAATTCGGCGGTCTCGGCAGCGCCCTTCATCGAGAATGTCTTTCCCTGCGAAAATGCAATAATATCATAGTCGGCAAGCGGCAACAGCGCCTTGATAAACGCAAGCAATCGAGGCTCGAGGGTGAAAGAGACACCGCGATAGATGTCATCGCTAAGCGTGGTGCTGTGCCCGCGATACTCGTTTCTTATCTGCACAATGCTCGCATCGTGCTTCCCGCCGAGGAGGATGTTGCGCTTGCGGTTGCACACATGCTCGGCAAGCGATGCGGCAAGAGGCAACTCACTTAGATGCTTCCCCGCGGCAATACACAATGGTGTGAATATATCGTTAACCCAGTCGCCAAACGACAATGGGCGTTTTAAATCGATTTTATTGACGACCCCCACCAGAAGTTTCGACACATCGGGATTATCGGCGTGTTTTTCAAGCAGTTTGAACAGCACGCAAGAAGTGTATTGCGTTGCAATCTCAAAGAAATCGAGAATATGGTTCATCATTCCGGCATATTCTCCGCGCTCCATTTTGAGCCTTGCTTGCGCTACCGGATAGGCAAGCGTGAAAGGGAGACTTTCTACTGCTTGCTCAACCGTTTGAAGGTGGTGTTCGGTTTCTTCTTGTGTGTAGGTTTGTAGGAATAGGTTCATCGGGTTAATTCAGTTATTTTCGGGGGTCGGTGATGGTCCAGTCGGTGATGTTTCGCGCTTCGGTGCTGAAGTTTACGCCTACTTTCACCACCGGGAGATTGAGCAGCGCAAAGCGCTTGTCGTATTGCTTCAATTCTATCTGCTCCAGCGCCGCTTCCGCCGATTTGTTGAGTTTTATCTCGATGATATACAGCGCCTGTGGAGCATGGATTACCAAATCTACGCGCCCCTTGGCGGTATGCACTTCAACATCAAGGTAATATCCCATCAGCGAGAAGATTATGTATAGCATCTGCTGGTAATGCCCCTCCGAATTGGCGTTGTCGCAGTAGGGCACGGTGTCGAGGAAAGTTTGTAAGAAGCGGAGCGCACCGTCCATATCGTGCAGAGTGATTAATTTTTTCATCTGACCAACCAAAGACTTCCAACCATCGGGCTTGGATGCGTAAACCGGTAACAAACTACTCATCAAGCCGATACGCACTTCGTTATTGGGTATTCCAAGGGTGTAAAGATCGCTGTCTCGGTCATAATCTTTGATGGTGAGGTAGCCGCTTTGATACATAAGAGGGGTGATGCTATCGAGCCTTTCCGCAGGTGCGTCAAACGATTCTGCACCGATGTTGTTCCTGTCGATTTCCGATGGCACCACATCGAATTTGCGCATCATCTCAATGAGGTAGGTAGGTGTGCCACTCCCAAACCAGAAGTTATCTAATTTCTTATATGCGAGAGCATTAAGCAGGCTGTATGGGTTGAAAATGTCGGGCGAGGGCCATGTGAAGTGGTAGCCATCATAACGATATGCCAATTCTGCCACGATTTCATCGTGAGTTTTGCCCATTTTCTCTGCCAAAGCATCGATGTGTCCGGTGAATTGTTCAACTAATTCATCTTTTGTGATACCGCAAATGGAAGCATATTCCGGGAGCATACTCACATTTGCTATGTTGTTCAGTTCGCTGAAAATGCTTAACTGTGAGAACTTTGTGATACCAGTGAGGAACGCGAAGCGGATATATTGGTCGCAAGCCTTGAGCGGAGAGTAAAAATTGCGCATCACATCGCGAAGTTTCGGTAGATTCTCTTCCTCATGCACCACATCAAGCAACGGAGCATCATACTCGTCGATAAGTATGACAACTTTCTGTCCTGTCTGCTCGTATGCTGCAGGAATCAAGTT
>JBJEKB010000077.1:0-4428 GCA_051878395.1 Muribaculaceae bacterium | reverse complement strand
AATTGGTAATACATTTATTGTGGCTGTGAAAGGTGGTAAATCGGGGCTGTTTAAGGGCACGAAATTAGTGTTTCCTTTCAAATATGAGGATATAGGGGAATATAATTTCGCTCCTATTATTATTGGCAAAACCGCTACCGGTCAAAAGGTCGCTTGCAACTTCGATGGCACAATTGTGGCAGCTCAAGGGGTATATTCCGATTTTGGATTATGTGTAAGTAACCACTTGATGGTGAATAAAGGTAAATTGTTGGGTATAATCAATGTATCGACCGGCAAGGTGGTGGTGGCTCCTTGTGTATGTAAAGCTGTATGTGCCAATGACAATAGTGTTATAATAGAAAAAGAATTGGGAAATGGAAAGGCAAAATTTATTGCATATTCCGATAGCGGCAAAATCTTAGGCAGTAAGGTCGCTTCCCGTCTGGCTATGTATTCTACTTCTCAAGCCCTTGACCTTATGGTTTGGATGGGAGCAGTATGTCCATATCATGAAGATTATTCTATATTTTAAGTGATGTGAAATTACCGAATATGGCTGCAGGGCTGATTCCGCCTGACGGGGTCAGCCCTGTCCTTGTGAACGAGGGCGGCAGCCGGGCAAATGTATGTCGAAGCGGCGGATGTAGGTGCCTCGGGCGCTGCGCAGGGTGATGCTGCCTTCGCCGAGGCGCATAGCGAGTACTTCGCCACATTCCGGCGGCAACATTACGATGCCGCGCACTCTCCCGTTTTGGTCGCATATCTGTATGCCTGCGTTGGTGGCTACATATAGGTTCCCTTCCGAGTCAAATTCCATGTCGGCAACTCTCACTTCGGCATTGTCGAATGAGTGAAGCCAATAGAATCGCTGCCCCGCCGTGCGACTTCCATCGGGTGCTATGAGCCATTGCCACAGCATGTTGTCGCCGGGCACTTTTGCCACTGCGAGGGTGGTGTCGGGATAAACTGCCTCGCAGCGCGGCTCGAATGTGGCAGGCGCGGCGGCTTGCCACTCCTCGCCCGGGATGAGAATCGAGGCGAGCAGGTCGTTTTGTGTGGTGCCTGCCGCTATCGAGTCGTTGCGCCATAGCCATCGCATTGCCGTGGAGAATATCCGGTGTGCGCGGGTGATACTGTGCCCGGTTTCGCTCCAGTCGCAACAGAGATCGTATCCGGCAAAGCGGAGTGCCGACGCCATGAGTTGATTCCCCTCATACCAATGCCCGAACAGCGGATTCCAGGCATCTTCGGTGCCATCCTGGAGGAATACGCGCACCGGGCGCGGCTCACCTTTGCGCACGAGCGCTTGCACATCGTTGCCTCCGCGCATCGCTACAAATGTCCCCACTGCCGTAAACACCCTCGAGAATAGGTCGGGACGATGCCACGCCACCATCATCGCCGCAATTCCTCCGCTGCTCGCGCCGAAGATGGCGCACTGCCGAGGGTCGCGCGACAGGTGTATGCGTCTCCCGTCGGGGGCGGTGAGGCTTTCAACTGCCGGAAGCAGGTCGGTGGCTATGAAGCGGGCAAAGCGGTCGTCGGTCATGTCAAATTCATTGCTCCGGTTGTATCTAATCACCTCGCCATCGGCTCGGCACACTACTCCCGGCTCGAGAAACACGCCGATGGTTACCGGCATCTCGCCCGACGCGATGAGCGAATCGAGCACCGCCGGTGCGTTGCACAGCACGCCATCGAGCCCGAGATAGAGCGCTGCCGGACTTGTGCCGTCGTAGCCGTCGGGGATATAGACATGGTAGCGGTGCGACACCGCAGGATAGACACTGCAACTGTCGAGCACGAGGTTTTTGAACATAATGTGTTGTGCTGCAGCGGTTAATACAGCCGCCGTGGTGAGCAGCAATAAAAAGATTCGTTTCATGGATTATTCGGTCTGCGAGGTGTGCGCCGTTCGACAAAATAGCGCGGACGATGCTTCACCTCAAGGTAGATTTTACTCACATATTCGCCTATTATGCCCAGGGCGATGAGCACCAGCGAACCGATAAACCATAGCGACAGCATCAGCGACGCCCATCCGGGATAGTTGCGCCCCATCGCCATGGAAATAAGCACGTATGCCGCCACCGAGATGGTGATGATAAGGAATATAAGTCCCACGATGAAAATCATCCTGACCGGGCGCACCGTGAACGAGGTAATCCCCTCGGTGGCAAGCGACAGCATCTTGCGGATGGGATATTTGCTCTCGCCGCCGGTGCGAGGCAGCCGTGCATATTCCACTGTCGCCGATTTTAGCCCTATCATCGGCACTATTCCGCGCAAGAACATATTGCGCTCGCCATATTGCAACAGCATCTCCACCGCCGTGCGGCTCATGAGCCTGAAATCGGCATGGTTGGGGAGCACATCGGCTCCGCTGTGGTTCATCATCGAATAGAATTGTGTCGCGCTCCACCGCTTGAGGATGGAATCGGAGTGGCGGTCGCTCCTCACGCCATACACTATTTGGCTGCCTTCATGCCAGGCATCCACCATCTTGTCGATGGCCTCAATGTCGTCTTGCAGGTCGGCGTCTATCGTTACCACCGCATCCGCATCGAGCGTCAGCGCCTCCTCGAGTCCGGCGAGCAGCGCATTCTGGTGCCCTGCGTTGTGCGACAGTTTCACGCCATGCACCATGGCGCCGTCGGCGATGTTCTCGATAATGCTCCACGAGCCATCGGTGCTACCGTCGTCAACGGCGATAACGCAACTCCCGGCATCGATTTTCCCGGCAGATGCGAGAGCCTCGATTTTGGCTCGGACGCGAGCCACCGATTCGCCGAGAATCGCCTCCTCGTTGTAGCAAGGCAATACTATTGCAAGTTTCCAATTCATTGCGGTGAATATTTTCACGAAGATAGCACATTTCCCACAAATTTCCAACAGGTGCGCCCGGTTTTTTTGCATTTCTGCGGTTGCGAAATGCGTGAAAATCTCCGGTAAACATTGCATAAGGAAATTATTTGGCTGAATTATTACGCATTTTGCTCGATTTTTATTACTTTTGCGGCTAAAATTATTTTAATTTGAAATTAATGGAACAGCATAATCATGCCATTTTGCGTATGCACTGCCCCGACCAGAGTGGCATCATCACCGTAATTACCGGTTTTATCAACGAAAATGGCGGCAATATCCTCTATCTCGACCAATATGTGGATAGAGATAACGGAGTGTTTTATATGAGAGTGGAGTGGGATTTGTCGAAGTTTGTAATCCCGAAGGAGAAAATCAGCGATTATTTCGGCACTCTATACGGCACACGCTACAATATGACATTCCGCATCAGTTTCACCGAACATGTGCAACGCATGGCTATCTTTGTTTCCAAGATGTCGCATTGCATCTACGACCTCTTGGCAAGATACACCGCCGGCGAGTGGGATGTCGAAATCCCTCTTATCATCAGCAATCACCCCGATTTGAAGATTATCGGTGAGCAATTCAACATCCCGTTGGAGGTGATTCCCATCAACAAAGACAACAAGGCGGAGCAGGAAGCCAAGGAGTTTGAGCTGCTCGACCGCTACAACATCGACTTTATCGTCTTGGCAAGATACATGCAGGTGCTCTCGACCGATTTCATCGAGCGCTACCCCAACCGCATCATCAACATTCACCACTCCTTCCTCCCCGCTTTTGTGGGTGCCAAGCCCTATCATCAAGCCTACGAGAGAGGTGTGAAACTGATTGGAGCCACAAGTCATTACGTAACAGCCGAACTCGATGCCGGTCCGATTATCGAGCAAGACATCACGAGGGTGTCGCACAAAGACACGATAGCCGACTTGACCCACAAAGGTCGCGATTTGGAGAAAATCGTCCTGTCCCGGGCTGTCGAGAAGCACATCCAGCGAAAGATCCTCACCTTCGAAAACAAAACCATAGTCTTCAACTAACCCCTCCGCCCCCGCCCGAGTAGAGGCGCACCCCGAAGGCGGTGCGTGCCTGTCCCACACAAAAAAGTCAGAGGAATGATTGCTCACCCCTCCTTCTGCAACGAATCGGTAGTCATTAGCTACGGAATCGTTGCCTCAAAGGTACAAATTATTCTCAATCATCCAAAATAATCAATCAAATTTTAAAGCCAAGGCACTCCATATTCCTCAAAATCATCAGAAAATAATGTGTCTTTCATAATCAGTTGTGTTAAACGAAATTACGGACGAGGATTTCGGTGAGTTTTCCGCGCTTGGCGGGATTTGAATTGATGCTCCTTGAGGCAAGCACTCTCACGATGTCGTAATTGCGATACAACACATCAATCTCCATAGCACGCCACTCACCCATACGATAGTAGGCGATGGTACAACCACTGTGGCGCTACATACCGTGCCTGTCCATAACCCGGCACTTACGCAGTTGTGCCGGGATCGGGCATCTATATAAGGAATGCGTGCCAAAGGTACGCCCCTGTAGCAAAGTTGCACTACTTTT
>JBJEKB010000076.1:0-4439 GCA_051878395.1 Muribaculaceae bacterium | reverse complement strand
ACACATCAAAGCCGGGCGGATGGAGGTGCTTGGTCGGTAAGATGATGTTATTCATTACCGAAAACGATATGGATAGTGCGCTGAAATGGCTGCAGACATTCCTCGACACTGTGCCTTATTGCGACAACGCAAATTCGGAGGGGCATTACCAGCAGATGCTCTACATAATCTTCTCGCTGATGGGATTCTATCTCGATGTGGAGGTGCACACCGCTAAAGGCAGAGTGGATTTGGTAATCCATGCTCCACAAGCATTGTATCTCATTGAGATAAAGCTCAATAAATCAGCCGAAGCTGCTATGGAGCAAATCGAGTTGAAGCAATACGACAAGCGCTTTGCGCTGCTCAATCTCCCCGTGGTGAAAGTGGGCGTAAACTTCAGCACCGAAGCGCGCAACATCACCGACTGGACCATCACCGACCCTCGAAATTAGGTTTCCACATCCCGGAATCTCTCAAAATACGCGAGCGGCACGCCATTTTTTGCTTGTCGCTTTTGTTTTTGCTTTTTTTTTGTAGTAACTTTGCACCGTCGTTTTGCGACAAGACATAATTGGGGTGCCTTAACTTTACGGCTGAGATCATACCCATTGAACCTGATCCGGGTAATACCGGCGTAGTGAATTATTTACAATGAAAAAAAATCTTTTTTTCGTTGCTGCAGCATTGATATCATCGGCTGTGGCAACTCGTGCGAATGAAAATGTGGTTGAGGGTTCAACCCAAGTGATTAATCTACAAGAAGTTACTGTGATGTCGCGTGCTTCGGTGAAGACACCTGTTGCTTTCAGCAATGTGTCGGCGGCACAAATCGAGCTTTCCAACCAGGGGCAAGACATTCCCTATCTTCTCTCTTCTACTCCTTCGGTGGTAACGACAAGCGATGCCGGTTCGGGTATCGGATACACCACTATGCGTGTGCGTGGCACCGATGCTTCCCGCATCAACATCACCGCCAATGGCATTCCGATGAATGATGCCGAGAGCCATTGCGTTTTCTGGGTGAATATGCCCGATTTCGTTTCCTCGCTCAAAGACATCCAAATTCAGCGCGGTGTGGGTACTTCGACAAATGGCGCCGGTGCTTTTGGCGCAAGTGTGAATATGCGCACACAGCCTTTTGCTTCAAAGGCGGGCGGCGAAGTGAGCGCATCCTACGGTATGTTCAACACTCACAAAGAGACACTTAAACTTTCCACCGGTCTCATTAACAACCACTGGGCTTTTGATGCGCGTCTTTCCAACATCGGCTCCGACGGCTACATCGACCGCGCCTCTGTCGATCTCAATTCTTTCTTCTTCCAAGGCGGTTATTTCGCCGACCGCACTTCGGTGCGTTTCATCGCTTTTGGCGGCAAGGAGAAGACCTACCATGCTTGGAATTATGCCTCCAAAGACGAAATGGCTGAATATGGCCGCACCTACAATTCTTGCGGTAAGTATGTCGATGACAACGGCAATGTCTGCTTCTACGACGACCAGACCGACAACTACACTCAATGGAATTTCCAACTCATTGGCGAGCATCGTTTCTCTCCCGATTGGAAGTTGAATGTGGGTCTCCACTACACCAAGGGCGATGGTTACTATGAGGAGTATAAAACCGGTCGCACTCTCGCCGAATATGGCTTGGAGCCCTATTACATCGGCGACACCAAGGTGAAGAAATCCGACCTCATCCGTCGCAAGCAGATGGACAATGGTTTTGGCGGTGGCGTGTTCTCGCTCAATTACAATCATGGCCGCCTCAATGCCATTCTCGGCGGTGGTGCCAACCACTATGAGGGGTGGCACTTCGGTAATGTCCTTTGGGTGAAGAACTATGTTGGCGCGCTTGCTCCCAACCACGAATACTATCGCAACATCGGTAAAAAAGATGACTATAACATCTACCTCCGTGCCGATTACGACATCTGGAAAGGCTTGAGCGCTTACGCCGACATTCAATATCGCCACATCAACTTCACAGTCGATGGCAATAACGATAACTACGACTACAACACTTCGGCTATGCAGGCTCTCGCTTTCGATGAGAAATTCAATTTCGTCAATCCAAAAGCTGGTGTCAACTGGCAGATTAACCGCAACCACCGCGCGTTCTTCTCGTTTGCTATCGGGCAGAAAGAGCCTACCCGCGACAATTTCACCGACGGAAGGGCTGACGAGCATCCGCGTGCCGAGAAACTCTATGACTACGAACTCGGTTACAACTTCACCAATTCTTGGCTCACTGCCGGTGTCAACTTGTATTACATGTGGTACAAAGACCAGTTGGTGCTCACCGGTGAGCTCAACGAAATCGGTGAACCGATGTCGGCTAACGTTCCCGAAAGTTACCGTATGGGTGCCGAACTCCAAGCTTCGCTCCACCCTGTGAAATGGTTCAACTGGGATATCAACGCCACCTTCAGCCGCAACCGAATCAAGAACTTCATTGAGACTATCTATCAAGACGGTTGGACCAACCCGGTGTCGTTTGAGCGCGGCAACACCGCAATTGCATTCTCGCCCTCAACAATCCTCAACAACTCATTCAATTTCAATGTCAAAGGATTCTCGGCATCGTTGCAGTCGCAATATGTGTCCAAGCAATACATGAGCAACGCTCAGCGCAGCGAACAAATGCTCGACGCATATTTCGTGTCGAATCTCCACCTCGCTTACTCGTTCCGTCTCCCGGCTGTTAAAGAGGTGAGAGTGGGATTCAGCATCTACAACATCTTCAACGAAACCTACGAGAACAACGGCTATGCCTCAAGCGAATACCAGGTGAAAGACGGTGAGAAGCATTTCTACTACTATTCCGGCTATGCCGCTCAAGCAGGCACAAACGTGATGGGCACCGTTACCGTGAAATTCTAATCTCGCGATGGATTATCTCGAAATTATAGGCACAATTATTGGGGTAATTTATCTTATCCTCGAATATCGTGCCAACAAACTCCTATGGATAGCAGGCTTCATCATGCCTGCTATCTATGTTGTTATCTATTTTCGCGCAGGTCTTTATGCCGATTTCGGAATAAATGTTTACTATCTCATAGCCTCGGTCTATGGCATGTTTATGTGGCACCGCGGCGCAAAAAATGATGCCGGAGAGCAAGCCGAGCTGCCGATTGCAACCACCCCTCGCAGCAAAATCATCCCGCTCGTTGCGGTGTTTGTTGCAACCTTCATCCTCATCGCGTTCATCCTCGACCGCTTCACCGACTCCAACGTGGTGATTGCCGACTCATTCACCACCGCCTTGAGCATCGTGGGAATGTGGATGCTCGCACGCAAATATCTCGAGCAATGGCTCGTGTGGATTGTCGTAGATGTCGTATCTTCTGTTCTATATATCTACAAAGAGCTCTACTTCACATCCGCCCTCTATGCTCTTTACACAATTATTGCTATCTTTGGATACTTCAAATGGAGAAACTTAATGAATTATGGTAACAATTGAGCCTTTCTGTCGTCATGAGAATGTGGTGATAGGCAACGGGTCCTATCCCACGGCACCACAGGCACTCGCGGTAGTCGAGAACGCCTCATATATCGCCTGTTGCGACGGCGCTGCCAATCACTTCACATCGCTTGGCACGCGTCAGCCCGACCTTATCATCGGCGACGGCGACAGCATCTCCCCCGAAGTGAGGCGCCTCTATGCCAATCGGTTCATCCTTGTCTCCGAACAGGAAAACAACGACCAGACCAAGGCTGTAAAGCATCTGCTCAGCGCGGGCAGGCACAACATCTCCATTGTCGGCGCCACCGGAGGCCGCGAAGACCACACCCTCGGCAACATCAGCCTCCTCGTTGAATACCTGCGCCTCGGAGCCAACGTGAACATGTTCACCGACACCGGCGTATTCATCCCGGTGAACAAAGGCGCATACCTCACCGCAGTCCCCGGACAGCCAATATCAATTTTCAACTTCACATGCCGCAGGCTCACGATGCGCGGCATCGAATACCCCACCCGCGCATTCACCAACTGGTGGCAGGGCACACTCAACCGCGTGACCCGCCCCAAAGTGGAAATAGCCGCCGACGGCATCTACCTCCTCTACCTCGCCTATCCCCAATAACTCGGGGCACAGGTGCAACCAACTGTATTCTTTCCGCGCTGCGACAATCACGGCGCGGAATTTTTTTGCCAGCAACTTCTGCGAAATGCGCCGAATTTCGTGGAAAATCAACTATTTTGGTGGAAAATAGGGCATTGATTGCTTGTGAATTGGAAAATTCTTCTTAACTTTGCTCGCAGTAGAAGTACTTCACTACATTTTGACATTTTAGGAAGCGTTTTGCTTGTCTTGCTGTCGAAAACCTGAGAAATTTTCATAGCACGCAAGGAGAGTAAATCGGTTCTCACGCCATAGGCGTGGGCTACTGTATTCATATCTCGCGTGCGGGTTTTCTCAGGACCTTCGATAGGGGGTGTGGCAATTCAG
>JBJEKB010000075.1:0-20958 GCA_051878395.1 Muribaculaceae bacterium | reverse complement strand
GGGAAAATTGCCCTCAAGGATCTTGCAACCGGTGTACAGCAGAAACTCACCATCGATGAACTCATCGCAGAATTAAAGAAATAAAATTCTCCAACCCCAAATAGGAGCCACATCCACCCGGGTGTGGCTTTTTTCTGCCCGAAACGTTGCAAAATGTCGCAATTTTTGCGACATTTCCCCAAATTATTTGCCGATGCGACAATATTTGCTTATTTTTGTCGCAAAATATGCGACGATATTCGCTGCTTATTGTCTTACTTAATATGGAGAAGCATTATGTACATTCATGAAAGAGAAAATTGGACACAGTTTCGTTGGGATAATTCTCGTGTGTTGCTTCTTTTGGAGCAGGTGTGCCGCAAGCAAGGGCTGCTTTATGGCAGATTAGGCTCTCTTGGCTTTGATAGCAAGTTGCGGGCAATGGCAGAGAATATGACCTATGATGTGGTCTATTCGTCGGAGATAGAAGGTGTGCGCATCAATATCGATGAGGTGCGCTCTTCTATTGCACGTAAATTGGGCATAGAGAATGTAAAATACATAGCGCCATCGCATTATGTCGATTCTGTTGTGGGGGCAATGCTCGATGCCGTGCAACATTACGACCAAGACCTTACTAAGGATAAACTCTGTGCCTGGCAAGCTGCTTTCTTCCCCTCCGGCTTAAGCGAAAGTAGCCGGATAGAGGTTGGCAAATATCGGACGAATGAAGAGCACATAATTAGTGGAATGTTTGGACGAGAGAAGATTCATTACATTGCTCCTTCACCCGAGCGCGTCGAGGAGGAAATGCGGCAGTTCCTCGACTGGTTCAATAGCGATGAAGCGGAGAGTTGTGTTATCCGTTCTGCCATTGCGCATTTCCGATTTGTAAGTATTCATCCATTTGAGGATGGAAATGGCAGATTGGCACGTATTCTTTCTGAAATGCTCTTGGCAAGAGGGGATAAAGATGTATTTCGCTTTTATAACATATCCACACAGATTAATAAAGACAAGAACCACTATTATGACATACTGGAACGGATGCAGCGCGGTGATGGCGACATCACCGAGTGGCTTGTATGGTATATGCAGAAGTTGGTTGATGCTTTTGATGATGCCGAAGCTTTGGTGTCCACTATTCTAAACAAGAGTTTCTTCTGGCAGAAGGAATCATCTATCCCCATGACTGCGCGACAGATGCAGGTGCTGAATATTTTTCTTGATGGATATGAGGCAAAGATTACCTCAAAGTCGTGGGCTGCATTGGCAAAGTGCTCAAAAGATACTGCAATACGCGATATTCAAGACCTTATCGGCAAAAATGTCTTGCGTGAGGATATCCCCGGAGCCAAGCGTCCAAGTTATTCGATTATTTATGATAAGGAAGACCTCACTTGATGGCAAGCCATTAAGTTTTTGCGATTTTGAAATTGCGGTAATGGTTAATTTTGTTGGGTGGTGGTGAAAAATAGTCGGAAAATTTTTGTGAATGGATAAAAAAGTATTACTTTAGTGGTGAATTTGTATTATATGCAGATTTTTTCAAACGAGTCTAAATGTAGTATTAAAATTAATGCCATAGAAATGAACCGAATTATTACCGAAATTACACCATTGCAGTCGGAAGATTGCTTCTACCTAATCGACCGATATAAGGATTGCTTTACCTATCCGATTCACAAGCATGAAGAAGTGGAATTGAATTTTGTGCAGAATTGTCGAGGCGCGTCGCGTGTTGTCGGCGACTCGATTGAGGAGCTTGGCGATTGCGACCTGGCTCTTATTGGAGGCGGGCTGGAACATGTGTGGGAGCAGAATAATTGCAAGAGTGGCAAGATAAGAGAAATCACCATCCAGTTTTCGCCAAATCTTTTCGGAGAAAATCTTCTTGGTAAAACTCAACTTGCAAGTGTGAGAAAATTGCTCGACAAAGCCAAGCGCGGAGTGGCTTTTGATATGACCGCTATAATGAAAGTGTATGGTATGCTCGATGATATCACTCACACACAGCCCGGTTTCTACCGAGTGATGAAATTTATGAGCATAATTTACGAGTTGTCGATTAGTGAGAATTGCCACACCCTCTCCAGTTCATCGTTTGCACACACCATCGTAAGCAGCGATAGCCGTCGCGTGCAGAAAGTTGAGGAATACATCGACAAGAATTACAGCAACGACATCAGGTTGCAGACTCTTGCCGACATCGTGGGGATGACCCCAACGGCATTCAGTCGCTTCTTTAAATTGCGCACCGGAAAGACTATTTCAGACTATATTATCGACATCCGCCTCGGTATCGCATCTCGCAAACTTGTGGATAGCACTATGTCGGTGGCTGAAATTTGTTATGATTGCGGATTTAACAACGTGTCCAACTTCAATCGCATATTCAAGCGCCGTAAAGGATGTTCACCCAAAAGTTTCCGTGAGAATTATCGGAAAAACAAGGTGGTGGTGTAATATCTAAAGGAGTCATTTTTCGGGTACTATTGTACTATCTTGACAATTCATTATACTATCGTAGCAATTATTTTGAGGTAGTGGTATATTCGCTTATTTTTGCCGAAAAAAAATAAATACCCTAAAATAAATTAACTCAAAATATCTACGAAATGAATGTATTAAGAAGTTTGTTCACTGCCGTGGCACTTATTGTGATAGTGTCGTGCATGAATGCCGAAACTCCTGTTGAACGTCATGGCGCATTGCGTGTCGAAGGACAATACATTGTCGATGCCCGCGGCGAGAAAGTGCAGTTGCGAGGTGTGAGCTTCGGATGGCACAACTGGTGGCATCGCTATTTCAACGAAGGCTCTGTGGCTCGTGTCGCCAATGAGTGGAACGCTTCTATTGTGCGTTGCTCGATAGGGCTTAATCTCGACGAAAACTGCTATGACAAGAATCCTCAACTTGCCTATGCCACTGTTGACAGCATGGTTACAGCGGCTGTGAAGCACGGAATCTATGTCCTAGTGGATTTCCACAGCCACAAAAACAATTTGCCGCTTGCAAAAGAGTTCTTCGGTGTTGTTACCAAGAAATATGGCAATCTTCCGAATGTTTTGTATGAGATATGGAACGAACCCGAAGAGGTGGAATGGAGCGAAACCAAGCAATATTCCGAGGAACTTATCCCGCTCATCAGGCGCAATGCTCCACAATCTATCATCATCGTGCCCACTCCCAAATGGGACCAACTTGTTGACCTCGCTGCCGATGACCCGTTGACAGGGTTCCACAACCTGGTGTATTCGGTGCATTTCTACTCCGGCACACATAAAGATTGGAACAGGCAGAAAGTGCAATATGCAATAGATAAAGGTTTGCCGGTGTTCTTTGCCGAAATAGGCGGGATGGACCACACCGGTGATGGACCTTTCGATATCGAATCTCTCGAGACTTGGTTGAAGATGGCAAAACGCTACTCAATCAGCTGGATTGCGTGGTCGATTAGCGACAAAGTGGAGACTTGCTCGATGCTTGTGCCCAACACCCCGGCAAACGGACGTGAGTGGAAAGAGTGTCATCTCAAGCCATGGGCTGTGCTCGTGCGCCACTATCTTCAAAGTGAATGGTGATATATATAATAAATAGGTGTATGAAAAGAGTCTTAGTATTTGTGGCAATCGCGATTGTGGCGTTGAGCGCCGGAGCATTGGAATTGCCCGAGATAATTGGCGACAATATGGTGTTGCAACAGCGGAGTGAAGCCCGCTTGTGGGGTTGGAGCACGCCGGGTGCTGCCGTTTCAATCTCCACATCGTGGGATGGTGCCAAATTCTCTGCTGTTGCCGGCAAAGATGGCAGATGGAATGTCAAAGTGAGCACTCCCGCGGCATCGTATAGCCCCTATGAGATACAAATCGCTGATGAACAGTCGAGCGTAACTTTGAAAAATGTCTTGATAGGGGAGGTGTGGTTTTGCTCCGGGCAATCCAACATGGAGATGCCCCTCAATGGCTTTTGGACACAGCCTGTCGAAGGAAGCAACCGCGAGATTGCCTATTCGGGGCAGTGGCGCGGGCGTATAAGAATGGCGACAGTGCCCAAAACCGCTGCGCTGAAGCCTGCGACGCGTGTCGCCGGAGCATGGAAGGAGTGCAATCCGGGCAACGCCGCCTGGTTTAGTGCTGTTGGTTACTTTTTTGCTAAGTCGCTTAACATGATTCTCGATGTCCCGGTGGGGATAATCAACTGCAGTTGGGGCGGAAGCCATGTCGAAGGATGGCTCCCCGAGGAGCAATTACGCAAATATGACGACATTGATTTGTCTCAAGCAGGCAATAAGGATGTGCGCGAGTGGGACCAACCGATGATAATGTACAACGGTATGCTCCACCCGCTCATCGGCTACACCATAAAAGGATTTCTCTGGAACCAGGGCGAGAGCAACGTGAATCATCACGATGTGTATCCCCAACGCCTTGCTCGGATGGTGGAGATTTGGCGCGGAAAGTGGGGAGAAGGCAATCTGCCGTTTTTCATGGTTGAGATTCCGCCTTATTCCTACGGCGACCCTCGTGGCACCAATGCAGCGATGCTTCGCGAGGCACAGCACAAGGCTTCATCAATCATCGACAACAGCTGGATTGTGTGCACCGGCGACCTCGTGAAACCATATGAGGTTGAGGATATCCACGCAAGCACCAAGCAACCGATAGGGGAACGGCTTTCGTTTATGGCTGCGGTGAGATGTTATGGCGTTGAGGGCGTGGCTTGCGACAGTCCCACATTCCGCAGCATGGAAGTAGCGGGCAACAGCGCAATCCTTCATTTTGACAATGCCCCCGACGGATTTACCCCCAACCGCAACTTGCCCGGTTTTGAGGCTGCCGGAGCCGATAGGGTGTTCCATCCAGCCAAAGCCGAGGAGATCTATGAGACCAGAGACATAAAAATCACCTGCGAGGCAGTGGATGAGATTGTGGCAGTGCGCTACTGTTTCCACAATTGGGAAATAGGCGGTGTGCACAATATGCGATGGCTTCCCCTCGCTCCCTTCCGCACCGATAATTGGGATAAATAAAGTGTTTTATGTTGTAAAACATACACTTTTTTGCTCGATTTTAGCAAAGTGTTACAAAACGGTAAAATAGTGCCGATTTCAATGAAGTCGGCACTTTAATTTTGCACCAAGAAAAACTTTAAGGCCTATAAAATGCGAAAAATACAATTATTTCTATCAATTCTGCTCACTGCATGCCTGCTTGTAGGATTCCAGGCATGTGTGAGCAAAACCAAATCAAGTAATCAACAATATGTAACTGTCTCCGATGGCAAATTCTACATCGGAGACGCCGAATATCGTTTTGTGGGGACGAACTTCTGGTATGGCGCAATCCTCGCCTCCGAAGGACGCGGAGGCAACCGTGAGCGGCTTAATGCCGAACTCGATGCCATGCAGAGCGTGGGTATCGACAATCTGCGCATCCTTGCCGGCGGAGATGGCGAGGAGGGGCTCCCTTCTCACATAGAACCTACTCTGCAGGTGAAGCCGGGCGAATACAATGACACTATTCTGCGCGGTCTCGACTATCTGCTTGTGGAACTCGAAAAACGCAACATGAAAGCGGTGATCTATCTCAACAATGCTTGGGAGTGGAGTGGCGGCTACGGCTCCTACCTTGAATGGGCGGGACGCGGCAAGGCTCCGATACCGAGTGTCGATGGATGGCCTGCATATATGGAATTTGTCAAGCAGTATGCCACTTGCGATTCGGCTCACGCCTTGTTTTTCAATCACATAAAGGCGATTGTGGGGCGCACCAACAGCATCACAAACCTCCCGTACAGTGAGTCTCCGGCTATCATGTCGTGGCAAATCGCCAACGAGCCTCGAGCTTTCAGCGATGATAATAAAAAACCGTTTGCCGAATGGGTTCATCGTGCCGCGCAATTGATTAAGAGCATCGACCCCAACCACCTCGTATCTACAGGTAGCGAAGGAATGCACGGCTGCGAGGAGGATATCGAATTGTGGCGCGAGATTCATTCGTTCCCCGAAGTGGATTATGCCAATATTCACATCTGGCCATACAACTGGGGATGGATAAGCCAAGACTCTGTGGCTGAGAAGGTGAATGCCGCTTGCGACAGCACCGGAGAATACATCAAGAAACACTTCGCGATTTTGCGCGATGCCAAGAAGCCGATTGTGCTTGAGGAATTCGGCTATCCTCGCGATGGATTCCTTTTCACCCCCGGCAGTGCCACATCGGGGCGCGACACCTATTATAAATATGTGTTCTCGCTCATTAAAGACAGCGGGATGATTGCCGGATGCAATTTCTGGGGATGGGGTGGCACCGCTAAGCCTCGCCACTGCGTGTGGGAAAGATGGGACGACTACACCGGCGACCCCGCACAAGAGGAGCAAGGGCTTAACTCGGTGTTTACCTGTGATAGCACCACCATGCAGATAATTAAGGAAATGACCGAAGCAATATCCGCTAAATAACAACATAAATATTTCGACCTAATATGAAAATACTTAAAACTATTGTTCTTGCTGCAGTGGCTATGCCTCTGTGGGCAATGGGCGCCGTTACGGTGAATGTGCGCGACAACCACGATTGGTGGTGGACCGCTCCCGAGACTCCCGAAATCACTCTCTCGGTTGTAAACGATTCGTGCGAGAGTGTCTCTTGCAACGTGCAACTCACGGTTGCCACCGATATGAAAGAACCGGTTTCATCGATGTCGCAAAGGGTAAATGTGTCGAAAAACGACAGCACCGAATTGCTCTTCGGGTTGCAACTCACACCGGGATTCTATCGTTGTGGTGTGAGCGTTGACGGAAACGAGGTGAAATCGTTCAACATAGGCTATGAGCCCGAGAATATCGTGTCGCTTCCCGATTCGCAATGCGATTTTGAGCAATTTTGGCGTGCCGCCCTTGATGAATTGTCGAAAGTGGAGCCTTGCTACACCGTTACCGAGGAGAAAGATAAAAGCAACAACACCGGCAGGGTGTATCTTGTGGAGATGCTCTCTTTGGGCGGTGACACCATTCGCGGCTATCTCACCGTGCCGCGCAAATGCGACAAAAAACACCGTTTCCCTGTGATTGTACACTACATGGGCTACGGCAGCACACCCTGGTTTGCCCATCCCGACAGTCACCCCGATTTCATTGAATTTGTGTTGAGCAGCCGCGGTCAAGGGTTGAACAAGCCCGGCAACAAATATGGCGACTGGGTGGTGAGCGGTCTCGAGAGCAAAGACACCTATTATTATAAAGGTGCATTTGCCGACCTCGTTCGCGCGCTCGATTTCGTGTCGCAACTCCCCGAAGCCGACACCCGCAACATCTTTGCCGAGGGCGGAAGTCAAGGCGGCGCCTTCACTCTTGCCGCATGTGCTCTCGACAGCCGAATCCGCGCCGCTGCGCCCTGGATTCCTTTCCTCAATGACTATCCCCACTACTTCAAGATTGTACATTGGCCCGCCGAGCCGATATTGAAGAAGCAGAAAGAACTGGGGATGAGCGATGAGCAATTGTATTCCATCCTCTCTTATTTCGATATCAAAAACCATGCTCGCAACATCAAATGCCCGATACTCATGGGAGTGGGACTTCAAGACCCTGTGTGCCCGCCACACACCAACTTCGCAGGCTACAACCTCATCCCCTCGCCCAAGCGTTTTGTTATCTATCCCCACTGCGGGCACGACACAGAACACCCTCAATGGGACAATCTGCAAATAGAATTTTTCAAAGAAAATATGATAAAGTAGGAATAGTGTAGAATGTGGATAAAATTGTATTAAAATATCATAATTAACAGCCGTAATTTTGCAGCGTCGGAGCAATTAAACTCCGGCAGCCCAGAACTTAAGGAAAAGAGATAATTAACATAAACAAAACAAACAAAAACCCTAAAAAATCACTCATGATGACAAGAAAATTTGTGGACTTGAGAGTTTTGCTAATGGCTTGTTTTGCGTTTTTCGCAATGAGCTTGGCAGCTCAGACATCTGTTACAGGTGTCGTCCTTGATTCATCGGGCGAGCCGATTATCGGCGCAACAGTGCGTGAGAAAGGTTCGCAATTGGGAGGTACTGCTACCGACTTGGATGGAAACTTCACATTGAAGGTGGCAAGTACTAAATCAACATTAGTAGTTTCGTATATCGGCATGCAAACCCAAGAGGTGAAACTTGCCGGCAAGACGAATGTAACCGTGCACATGGTCGATGGTGAGATTGCACTCGACGAAGTGGTGGTAGTGGGATATGGTACATCACGCCGTATCGACATCACCGGTTCGGTGGCTTCGCTCACAGCCGACCAGATGAAAGAATCGATAGTAACCAACGCCGACCAGATGCTGCAAGGCAAAGTCGCCGGTGTTCAGGTTACACAAAACTCGGGTGCTCCCGGTGGTGCGACATCTATTCGCATCCGCGGTGCAAGTTCTATCAACAACTCCAACGAGCCTCTCTACGTTATCGATGGTGTGCAAATGTCGGGTGCCGGTGGTGAAATCGGCGGTTTCGACTGGGCAGGTGGTTCCAATGGTCAAAAGACAGTGAACCCGCTTGCTGCTATCGCTCCAAGTGATATCGTGAGCATCGACGTGCTCAAAGACGCTTCGGCTTGTGCCATCTATGGTGCTGCCGGTGCCAATGGTGTTGTTATCGTTACAACCCGCCGCGGTAAAGCCGGACACACCAACGTAACTTACGATGGCTATGTTGCTTGGCAACACACTGCAAAGCGCCTCGACATGATGGACCTTCGCCAATATGCAACTTATCAGAACCAACTCGCTGAGGATGGCTTCATCACCGGTCAGAACATCAACCAAGCCTATCGCGACCCATCTATCTTGGGTAAAGGTACTGATTGGCAAGACGAAATCTTCCGCACTGCCTTCATGCAGAGCCACCAACTCAGCGTGTCGGGCGGTACCGATAAAGTTACATTCGCCGCTTCGGGTGGTTGGATGAACCAAGATGGTATCATCATCGGTAGTGATTTCTCTCGTTTCAACGGTCGTTTCTCGGTGGATGCACAGATGACTCCGTGGTTGAAACTCGGTGGTATGCTCGCCTATACCCGCACCAACGAGAAAATCACCCTTAACGATGGTTCCGATGGTATTATCATGCAGGCTATGACCATGCAACCCGATGTGCCTGTGTATGACTTCGATGGCAATTTCGCCGGTCCTACAACAGTGAATGGCTCATCTTCATGGAACCCCGTTGCTCTTGCACTCCAGAAGAACAACACACTCCTTCGCCAACGCATCATGGGCAACTTCTATGTGAGCGTTGATTTCTTGAAACATTTCAATTTCAAAGCAGAATACGGCTACGACGCCTCAAACAATATGAACAAGGCTTATGTGCCCCGCTATCATTTCGGCGTGATTGAAAATACAATCAACCAAATGTATCAAAAAGAGGACCACTCTTATTTTTGGGTACAAAAAGACTATGTAACATATACACAAAACTTTAACGATGTGCACGACGTGTCGGTAATGGCAGGTTTCGAGGCTTCGGAATCTTCATGGGAAAACATCTCCCTCCAAAAGAAGAACATGACCACCGACAATATCTTTGTGATGACCGGCGACGGCGACTTCGTGCAAAACATGGGTGCTAAAGACCGCGCCACACAAGCTTCGGTATTCGGTCGTATCAACTATGGATTTGACAACCGCTACCTCGCAACATTCACAATGCGTGCCGACGGTTCATCGAAATTCGGTCCCGAAAACAAATGGGGTTACTTCCCATCTGCCGCCCTCGCTTGGCGTGCTTCTCAAGAAAGTTTCCTCCGCGATGTCAACTGGCTCAGCAACTTGAAAGTTCGTCTCGGCTACGGTCGCGTGGGTAATGCCAACATCACCACATATCTCTACGGCTCGGCAATGCAGAGCTACACCACTCCGCTCGGCACAGGATATTACCTCAAGAACATCCCCAACCCTGCTCTCAAGTGGGAGGCTTCCGAGCAATTCAATGCCGGTATCGACTTTGCCGCTATCAACAACCGCATCGAACTCACTGTGGATGTGTATAAGAAGCAAACCAAAGACCTTCTCTTGCAGATGCTCATCCCGACTTATCTCGGCGGCTCGGAGTGGAACTACCTCCAGGCTCCTTATGCCAACATCGGTAAGACTCAAAACACCGGTATCGATATCACCCTTAACACTCGCAACATCGTTACCAAAGACTTCACTTGGTCTTCGAGCCTCACTTTGTCGCACAACAAGAACAAAGTTGTTGCCCTCAACGACGACAGCCAAATTATGTATGGCAAACTCGATTGGTGGTCGGAATTCCAAACTGCCACTATGATTAAGGTGGGCGAGCCGATGGGTGTGTTCTACGGCTATCAAGTAGATCGTCTCTTCACCAACGAGCAGGACATCCTCGATGCTCCCGTGCAAGTTGACAACGGCAATGGCGTGAACCGAATCGATAAAATCACCGGTATCTATCCGGGCGATATCAAATTTAAGGATTTGAGCGGACCCGACGGTGTGCCCGATGGCGTTATCGATGAGTATGACCAAACAGTAATCGGCGACCCCAACCCCGATTTGACATTTGGTTTCACCAACACATTCACCTACAAAGATTTTGACCTCACAATCGGCTTGACCGGTGCAATCGGTGGCGACGTGCTCAACTTTGCACGCTACAAAACCGAGGCTATGAACAGCATCTGGGATAACCAATCTGTAACAGTGCTCGACCGCGCTCGCACCGCAATCGGCGAAGATGGTAAAGCATATCTCGTTAACACCAATGCCGAACTTCCTCGCTTCAGCTCTCTCGACGGAAACCGCAACAACCGCATGAGCGACCGCTGGATTGAAGATGGCTCTTATTTGCGCATCCAAAACGTGGCTCTCTCTTACCACGTTCCCGATAAATTCTTGAAGAAAGCGCATATCTCTTCCGCCAAGGTTTATTTCAATGTTCAAAATCTCTACACATTCACCAAGTATAAAGGCTACGACCCCGAAATCGGTGCTTTCAACCAGAGCGCACTCCGCCAGAACATCGATATGGGACGTTACCCCACTCCTCGCACCTTCACTCTTGGCTTGAATTTGAGTTTCTAACCCTTAACAATCAGGAAAAATGAAAAATATTATAAAAAATACTGTTTTGTCGGCAGCAATGCTCCTTGGAGCAACAAGTTGTAGCGACTTCCTGACAGTTGACCCTCAGGACTCCCTCGTGCGCGAAACCTACTACACAAGCGCCGAGATGGTAAGAGCCAACACCCGCTCTCTTTATGGTTGCTACCAATGGTACAACTTCACACAAAACTTCCAGTGGAAACTCGATGAGTTGGTAGGCGATATGTACTACACCTACGACCAGGAAGGACAATGGTTCTACGGAACATACACCAACGGTAACCCTTATCTCAACGAAGGTTGGAAAGGCTTGTACAATATTGTAGCTCTCGCCAACTCGGTGATTAGCGACATGCCCGAATCGGCTGCCAAAAACGGTGTGAGCGATGCTGCAATCCAGCAAGGTCTCGCCGAAGCCCGTTGCGTGCGCGGTATCGTTTATTACCTCCTTGCCGAGACATGGCAGAATGTGCCCATCATCGAGAATAACTCCGAGATGATTGGCTCAGGCAATATCCAAGTGCCTCGCAATACCCAGAAGAGTGTTTATCAGTTTATCAAAAACGACCTTGAATTTGCTGCCGGTGTGCTCAAAGCTACCGATTCCGAAGCAGGCCGCGTAACAAAATGGACTGCACTTGGAATGCTTGCAAAACTCGAAGTTACCATGGCTTCTCACACCGATTACGGCTACGACCGCGATGCTCTCTATGCAAGCGCCGCCGCTCATGCCAAAGAGGTGATGGATGGTATCTCCACCGAGCCTAAGGAACTCGATTACGGCTCTCTTTTCTATCCCGAAGCCAACAACGGTCCCGAATCGCTCTTCGCAATTCAATGTATGGTATATGGCTACGGTTATGGCAACCCCCGCACAGTGGCTTGGTCGCGCACCAATATCGCCGACGGCTCTTGGGGTGATGGCAAAGGCCCGACAATCGGTCTCCAGAAACTCTATGACCAACAAGACAAACGTCGCTACCACACATTCATGTTGCTCAACGACTATTATTCCAATCTCTGTGTTGCCGATGGCGGTTACACTTATAAAATCGTGCACTACGCAGCCGATGGCACAGTGGATAAGGAAAGAATCCCTTTGAACTCACACATCCGCAAATATATCCTTGGCAAATCAAGCGATTGCAACAACCAAGTGGGTCCAAGCCAGGATGCAGCCAACAACATTTATATCCTTCGTCTCAGCGATGTGTATATGCTCTATGCCGAGGCATTGATGGGTACCGCTTCATCGACCACCAACGAGGCTGCTATCAAGGCTGTTGACAATGTGCGTGAACGCGCCGGTCTTGGTACAATCGGCTCTCCGCTCACCTATGAGAACCTCTTGAAAGAGCGTCGCCGCGAATTTGCTTTTGAAGCCAACACTTGGTTTGACATTCAACGCCTTGCATATCGCGAAGGTCGCGAACGCGCACTTGAATACCTCAACTACAACAACGGCTACAACCGCAACATGGTGTATATGGTTAAAGACGGTACTCCCAACACCGATACCGGCATGAACAACCTCGACAATTACACCCTCGCCCTCGAGAATGACAATGAAATCATTCTTCCTATCTCATGTTTTGAACTTCCGGTTCCGGCAGCGGCTTTGACCAATTCGCCTCAACTCGCCGATGCTCCGGTGGATTATGAATTCTAAAAACAGCAATAAATCATGAAAACTTATATAAAATCAATATTGTTATCTGCTCTCTGCCTTGCCGGCATAGCTATGGCTTCGTGCTCCAAAACCGATGCCGAAGAAGATGAGGGCAAGACTCCGGTGATAGAATATGTGCGCGTGTGTGCTCCCAACCAGAGCGATTCGCTTCTCGTTGCCGCAAACATGGGCGACCGCATCGCTTTCATGGGACACAACCTCGGCGATGTTCAGCAGGTGTGGTTCAACGACCAAAAGGCAAAACTCAATCCCGCCTATGTAACAAGCAACACTATCATCGTGGATGTTCCGAATGTGCTTTCCGAGCCGGAGAATGTTACCAACAAGGTGCGTTTCATCACGAGCAAGGGCATCGAAGTTGACTATGACTTCAAGGTGATTGTTCCCAATCCTTCTATTATCTCAGTGTCTTGCGAATATGCCGAGGCAGGCGATGTAATCAGCATCTCGGGCGACTACTTTATCGGTACTGCCGACGATGTGAAAGTGATTTTCCCCGGCGCATCGGGCGACATCGAAGTGTCTCCATCCTCCTACACCAAAACCGATATCACCGTGGTGGTTCCCGATGGTGTTGTTGAAGGCTTCTTGAAGGTGAAATCGATGTATGGCACCAGCCGCTATGTCCACAAGTTTATGGACACCACAGGTCTTATCACCAATTTCGACGACGGCTATGTTAACCCATGGGGCTATCCCGATGCCGGTGTAACCGATGTTGATGGTGTTTCTGGCAAGTTTATGAAGTTCTATGCCGACAACAATGGCGCTTGGAACTGGACCAGCAAACTCATGTGGGGCTATTGGGCTTATGCCGGCAAGGGCAATCGTCCTATCGCTACCGGCGATATCACCAAGCTCGCTCTCAAATTTGAGTGCAATATCATCACTTGGCAAGACTGTCCGCTCCTCATCTGGTTCCAGAAATATCAGGAAGGTGGTGCTATCTCTCCCGACGATGATTACGCTCAATGCCACTGGAAACCCTATCTCAACAGCGCTGCCGAGAAGGTTAATGCCAAGACCGACGGCTGGATTACGGTTACTATTCCTCTCACCGAGTTCAAATACAACAAGGATGAGTCGGCAACCGACAAGACTATAGGTGATATCAGCCAATATACCGACCTCAACATTCAAATGTTTGGCGCAGCCGATGGCACAGCCCCGGTAGAAATTTGGTTTGACAATTTCCGCATTGTAACTATAGAGTAATATAAAAAACAGAACAACAATGAGAACTTTCAAGAAAATACAATACATTATGCTTATCGCCCTCGTGGCGATAGGCACAATGTTCACGCTCACATCGTGCAACGACGATGACAACGACCTCAAGGGCGTGGCATTGCACTCGTTTGGTCCCTCTCCGGTTCTGCGAGGCAACACAATAAAGATAATCGGTGCCGACCTTGGCAAGGTGAACAAGGTTGTGTTCCCCGATGGCGTGGAAGTGTCGGATTTTGTATCACACAGCAACGGCACAATCGAAGTGGTGGTTCCCCAGGAGGCAATTCCGGGACATATCAAGATTGTATATCCGGGTGGTGAAATCACTTCCAAGTCGATAATCACATTCGAGGAGCCTATCACTGTGGATGAGGTATCACCGCTTAATGTGAAAGCCGGCGACATCATCACCGTTAAAGGCGACTACGTTTATAACATCGCTACCGCGACATTTGCCGACGGTGTGGTGGTTGAGGCAGTAGATTTCAAATCTATTTCTCGCAAGGAATTGCAGATCGAGGTGCCCAAAGCCGCAGTGAGTGGTAAAATCACATTCAGCGATGGCGCCGAAGTGCCCAACCTTATCGAGTATGAAACACCGCTCAACATTCAATCCGCTTCGTTCACTTCGATGGACAAGACTAATGTGGATGGCGGCGATGTAATCACTATCACCGGTACCAACTTGCAACTTATCGAGCAGGTCATATATCCCGGCGACATTGCCGATGAATCGTTTGCAGTGAATGCCGAAGGCACACAAATCACAACCACAGTGCCTGCCGAAACTTGCAGCGGCGTTATCACCTTGAAACAATTCTCGGGCAACACTATTGCCACTACAGAATTTGCATTCCCGACAATCACTGTCGTTTCTGTTACACCTACATCGAAAATCAAGGTGGGCGACAATGTTACTATCAAAGGTACTCTCCTCGACCGTGTTCGTGAAATGCAACTTCCCGGTGGCGCTTCTCTTCGCCCGGGTGAAGGCTTCGCTGTTGCCAACAACGGAGAGGCTATCATCTTCACTGTTCCCGACAGCATGGTGGATGGCAAGATTCTCATCATCCAAAACGACAATATCTCGGTTGAAACCGAAACTCTCTCGATGATGAAGATGGGTAATGTGTTCTGGACCGGCAATTTCAGCCTCGGTAACTGGGCAAACAACCTTGAAGTGGCTAAGGATAAAGACCCATCGATTTGGGAGGCATTCTCAAGCGCTATCAAAGGTCCCGGCAAGCTCACTATCAACTTCCAGGAAGATATGAACTTTACCTGGTGGCAAATCAAGCCGGTATATCGCAGCGACTGGAACACCGCTCTCGGTGGATTGAGCAACAATATCGTTGAGATGACAGAGGGTCAGAACTCCTACACTCTTGTAATCTCTCAAGCCGACACTGATATGCTCTACGACCAAGGCTGGGCATTCCAAGGTTGCAACCTCACAATCCAATCGATGGAGTGGGAGAGTGCCGAAGGTCCGCAGACAATTTGGGAAGGTAATCTCGTTCTCGACGGAGGCTGGGGCAACAACGCTCAAATCGATGCCGCCCAATTTGCCGCCCTCAAAGATGGCTCGAAGATTTATTTCTACTACACTCTCGACTTGAGCAGCAGCTATTGGCAAATCAAACCTATGGATGGCTCGTGGACACCACTCAGCTACAACTATATCGTTGACCCTGATTGGCAATGTATAGGTATGGCAGCAGATTCGAGTGAATTTGCCATGGAGGTAACCGCTGCCGATGTTGCGGCACTTCAATCCTCGGGTATGGTAATCAGCGGTTGCTGGCTCACCGTAACAAAAGTTGCAATTAAATAACAACATGCAAGCAGTTTAGATTTAATGTAATATAGATTAGTTTGGGTTTAGAATCAAGGGCGCTCGACAGCAGTGCCGGCGCCCTTTTTCAAAATTGTTTTATCATAAAAATCATATTATTATGCTCAAAAATTTTAAGCATATATTTGCACCTCTAATTTCTTTGGCACTCGCGGTGTGCGTAACAAGTTGTAGCAGCAGCGGCGATGAGCCGGACCCGGAGCCAACACCTTCTGTGCCATTAACCGTGGTAAAACAGTCGATACAAAACGATGCCGAGGTGCCTGCTACTACAACATCGATTACAATCGAATACTCACATCCGATTGCACTCAGCACAAGTGTGAATATAACTCTTAACAGCAAAGTGGTTGTACCCACAGCGAGCAACAAGACTCTCACTGTGCCACTGTCGCTCGAGGAGGGTAATACCTATCAATTATTGCTTCCTCAAGGAGCGGTGGTACGCAAAGATGATAAAAGTGTGAAAAGCGCTTCTCTCACAATCAATTTCAAGACTCCCGACCCGATAAAACCATCGGATATCGCTCCGCTCACCAATTCAAGTGCCACTTCAAGCACCAAAAAAGTGTATGAATTCCTTGTTTCTCAATATGGTAAGAAGACTCTTAGCGGCACAATGGCTAATGTGAGCAACAATAATGAATATTCCGACTTGGTTTACTCCGTTACAAAGAAACATCCTGCCCTCACAGGCTACGATTATATACATTTGCCCTATTCTCCAGCCAACTGGATTGATTATAACGACATCAAGCCTGCCAAAACTCAATGGGACAACAACGGTCTCGTAAGTTACATGTGGCACTGGCTCGTTCCACCGACAGAAGGCGCGAAAATCGAGGACTACTCTATGAGTGCCAACAACGGTTTCGATATTCGCGAGGCATTGAAGGAGGGTACATGGCAAAACAAGCAGATACTTGCCGACATCGAAAAGGTGGCAGGTTATCTCAAATTGCTGCAAGATGCCGGCATTCCGGTGCTTTGGCGTCCTCTTCACGAAGCTGCCGGAAGTTATTCCAAGTACCAAACAAATGGGGCTTGGTTCTGGTGGGGCGACAAAGGCGCCGAATACACCAAGCAACTGTGGATTCTCCTTCACGACAAATTGGTGAAAGAATATGGTCTTAACAACCTCATCTGGGTGTGGACCGTGCAGTGTGTCGAAGGTTTTGAGAGCGCTGCCGCTGCCGCATACCCCGGTAATGACTACGTTGATATCGTAGGTGCCGACATTTATGCTTCCGACACCGAATCCAAGTTGAGCGAGTTTAATTTCATCAACAATAATATTACTCGTGGCAAAAAAATGATTACGCTTTCGGAATGTGGCAACATCCCGAATCCTGCCAAAACTTTCGCCTCGGGCGACACCTGGTCCTGGTTTATGGTGTGGTATTGCCGCAATGCAAGTGGTAACCTTGTTATTACCGATTCTGCTGATGACAATTTCAAGTACAACACCGAAAACTACTGGAAACAGGTGCTTGGCAACTCAAACATCATCAACCGTGAGGATATGCCCTCACTCAAATGATTTTGATTATGAAACGGAGTTTTAATATTGCTTCATTATTTATATTTTTGCTATTAAATTGCAATTTGGAAATTATGGCAAAAGAAATTTATAAAAACCCCGAAGTTCCGGTGGAGGAGAGAGTTGAAAATCTGCTCTCACTCATGACTCTTGATGAGAAAATCGGGCAAATGAACCAGTATGTCGGTGTTGAGCATTTCCGTTCAAGCCTCGGCACGATTACCGAAGCCGATTTGCACAACAACACCGCGCAGGCGATTTATCCCGGGTTCCGCCCCGAAGACCTCGAGACTTGGACAGCGCAAGGCATTGTCGGCTCGTTTCTCCATGTTCAAACAATCGATGAGGCAAACCACCTGCAGAAAATAGCCATGGGTAGCCGCCTCGGAATACCTTTGCTTTTCGGCATCGATGCAATCCACGGCAATGCTTATTGCCCCGATAATACGGTATATCCCACCAATCTCGGTCTCGCTTGTTCATTCGACCCCGAAATGGCTTATACAATAGCAAGGCAGACAGCGGCAGAGATGCGCTCGATGAATATGCACTGGACTTTCAATCCCAATGTCGAGGTGGCTCGCGATGCCCGCTGGGGGCGTTGCGGCGAGACCTACGGTGAAGACCCATATCTTGTGGCTCTTTTGGGCGAGGCATCGGTAAAAGGCTACCAAGGCAATCTCGACAGCGAGAGCGATGTTATCGCCTGCATCAAGCACTTCGTTGGCGGCAGCCAGCCTGTAAACGGCACAAATGGCGCTCCTGCCGACATCTCGGAACGCACTTTGCGCGAAGTGTTCTTCCCTCCATTCGAGGCGGGTGTGAAAGCCGGCGCAATGTCGATTATGACTTCGCATAACGAACTCAATGGTGTGCCCTGCCACAGCAATGAGTGGCTCATGAGCGATGTGCTTCGCGGCGAGTGGGGTTTTGGCGGCTTTGTTGTGAGCGACTGGATGGATATTGAGCATATCTACGACCTCCATCACACCGCTGTAGATATCAAAGACGCATTTCGCCAAAGCATACAAGCCGGAATGGACATGCACATGCACGGCATCCACTGGAATGAACTCGTGAAACAACTTGTCGAGGAGGGTGTGATTCCCGAAAGCCGCATCGATGAGTCGGTGCGCCGTATTCTCACACTCAAATTCCGCCTCGGCTTGTTTGAAAAGCCATACGCCGATGTTGATAACTCGGGCAAGATTCGCCTCTGCCCCGAGCATAGAGCCACAGCATTGAAAGCGGCTCAAAACAGCATCGTGTTGCTTAAAAACGATGGAATCCTTCCGTTGCCACGCGGCAAATACCGCCGAATCCTGGTTACAGGTATCAATGCCGATGACGAGAATATCATGGGCGACTGGAGCGCTCCTCAACGACCAGAGAATGTCGCCACCGTGCTCAAAGGCATCCGCCAACTTGCGGGCGAGGGCACAGAGGTGGTATTTGTAGATCAGGGTTGGGACCCTCGCAATATGAATCCCGACAAAGTTGACGAGGCTGTGAAAACAGCCGCCGATTGCGACCTTTGCATTGTCGTTGCCGGTGAATACATGATGCGCCATCGCTGGACTGAACGCACTTGCGGCGAGGATACCGACAGAAGCGACATCGAACTCGTTGGCTTGCAGAACGACCTTATCAAGGGCGTGGCAGCCGGCGGTAAACCCACTGTGCTTATCCTCATCAATGGCCGTCCTCTCGGTGTGGAATGGGCTGCCGACAATCTCCCTGCTATTATCGAGGCATGGGAGCCGGGTATGACCGGTGGCACCGCCATTGCGCAGATTCTTTTCGGCGATGTGAATCCGAGTGCCAAACTCGCTATCACAATACCGCGCAGTGTAGGGCAGACAATGATGGTGTATAACCACAAGCCCTCGATGTATTTCCACCCCTATGCGCTCACCCCGAGCACTCCGCTCTATCCCTTCGGTTACGGGTTGAGTTACACCACTTTTGCCTATTCCAATTTGCGATTGAGCCGCAATGAGGCTACTGCCGCCGACACCGTGGTGGCAAGCGTGGATATCACCAACACCGGAAAGCGCGAGGGTGTAGAGATTGCGCAATTGTATATCCGCGACGATTACAGCAGTGCCACACGACCGGTAAAAGAACTCAAAGGCTTCGAGCGTGTGTCGCTTGCCCCCGGTGAGACAAAAACTGTCAATTTCACCATCACAGGCGAGATGCTGTCGATGCTCGACTGCCGTCTCAAACGAGTGGTTGAACCCGGCACTTTCACCATTATGGCGGGAGCAAGTAGCGAAGACTCATCCTTGTTGAAAGCAAAACTAAATATAATACCATAAAATCATGAGAAAGAGTATATTGACACTTTTATTGGCAACATTTGCCATTTTGCCGATTTTGGCTGAAATACATCAGCAGGACACTCCGGCATCGCGCCTCGCATCGCGCCTTGCCCGTGTGGCTGAAGCGGGAAAGGTGGCATTCGGTCATCACGACGACACTGCCTACGGACATGCGTGGAAGTTTCGCAAGAATCGCTCTGACGTGAAATCGGTGTGTGGCGACTATCCCGCCGTTATCAATTGGGATTTAGGTCTCATCGAGTGGGATTGCAACAAGCAACTCGATGGTGTGCCGTTTGATTTCATGCGTCGCGAGGTAATTAAGCAAGATGCGCGGGGCGGAATCAACGCGTTTAGTTGGCATCCTCGCAATCCCATCACTAAAGGCGACTCGTGGAGTTGCTCGGGAAATGTTATTGCTCAATGTCTTGTCAAGGACTCTGCTCTCAATGACACCCTCCGTGCCTGGATTGGAAAGACTGCCGACTTTATCGGCTCTCTGCGCGATTCCAAAGGCAACCGTATCGCAGTGATTTTCCGTCCTTGGCACGAGCACACCGGAAGCTGGTTCTGGTGGGGTTATGATTATTGTTCCCCCGAGGAATACAAGGCGTTGTGGCACCTCACTCGCGAAATATTCGACCAAAAAGGTATCGACAATGTGCTCTGGGCATATTCACCCGATAAAGACAATGTGCACGATGTTAAAACCTATCTCGAGCGGTATCCCGGCGACAAATATGTCGATATTATGGGCGGCGATGTGTATCATTTCGATGCCGAGAGTGGTGTGAGTGCATATCGTCAGCGCATAATCAACGTGATTGGCTCTGCCACCGAGGCTGCCAAACAACACAAGAAACTCGTGGCATTTACCGAAACCGGTAACGAAGGGTTGCCCATCGCCAATTGGTGGACCGAGGTACTCCTTCCCGCGATTGAGGATTACCCGGTTTGCTATGTTGTAGTGTGGCGCAATGCCTGGGATAACCCTAAACATTTTTATGCCCCATACCCGGGACACCCGTCGGTGCCCTCGTTCCGGCAATTTATCAAAAATGATAGAATACTCACTGCTAAAGGCTTGAAAAAAATTAAATAAGTAATCAAAATTAAAGAATACAAATATGGCTACATTTGAAGAAAGAAAAACATGGGTTGAAAAAGAATATGAAGCCCTGGTAACTCGTAAAAATAAACCCATCGAAGGTAATGGAATTTTC
>JBJEKB010000074.1:0-4551 GCA_051878395.1 Muribaculaceae bacterium | reverse complement strand
AATCGGCAGAAGCAGCGATGGAGCAGATAGAATTGAAGCAATACGACAAGCGCTTTGCCCTCCTAAATCTCCCGATGGTAAAAGTGGGCGTGAACTTCAGCACGGAAGCCCGCAACATCACCGACTGGACCATCACCGACCCAAGAATTAATTAACGACACCCCCAAACTCACTATGGATCCTATTGTTTTCAAACAAAACTTTGTAAAGTGGAATAAAACGAGCAGTTATCTAATCGCTCATAGAGCCGAACTCACTGATTCCGAGATTCGGGCTATTGATATTTTGCTACGTTATTGGGAGAATCATTCTTTCTCTACATTGATGGTGCAAGAATGTACCCGTGCGGTGGATGATTTGAAGTCGCAACACAAATATCATAGCAATAACAAGGATATTATCACAAACAGCAAGGATTTTTGTGCTGTCGCTATCGCGTTCTACACACGAGACGAAACCACCTACAATCAGTTTCGTGCCGAAATGCGTAAACTCAACATTTCGCAGTCGGCTCCCTCGGCTCGTCCCACTCCTATGCAGCAGCCCACTTCCGGCTCTTCGCAGAGAAGCACTCCATCTTCCTCGAGCACTTTCTGGAGCCGTAGTTCGTCTCAATCGTCGGCTGCACAGCGCTTTTCCCAACCATCGCAAACGATGGTTGCCAATGTCCTCATCAAGCAGGATGTTGTGAAGTGGCGCGATGCGATTCAGTATCTGGTCAACAATAGGGCTCAACTCACCAACGAGGAGTCGGATGCGGTTTCCGATATCGAAGCCATTTTCAATAACGGGTGGACCCAAAATAGCATTTCCACTGCGAGAAGGGCTGTAGCTACTATAAATTCGTGCGATAAATATCATGGCAATAATCGCATGATTATCGAGCACATGAAAAATATCAAGTTGATTGCCCAGCGATATATCATCGATGGAAACATTTCGATTTGCTCGGCTTTCTTCACTGCGCTTAAAGAATACCTCAACAGCAATCCTGTGAAGATTCCGAATTATCAGCGACAACAACCCCGCACTCAGCAATATGCTTCCTCAGGTAGTAGCGGCTATTCCGCGCCTCAATACTATTCCCGTTCAAAATGGGAGGCTTTCGATGAGTTTGTCTTAAATATTGGAAACTGGTTTGCCGAACATTACGATACGGTTCCCGATTTCATTTCCGGTATCAGTTATTATCTGGTTTGGGGTCTTTTTATTATCGGTTGCATTGTTACATTCTTTAAAGAAGGATTTTGGACTACCCTTTTGGTGGGTATAATCGGTGGGATAATTTGTGCAATTGCTTCGGCTGTAGTATTATTTGTGATTAATTTAATTCTCAAGGCAATATTCTTTGTGTTGAGGTTCCTTTTCTATCGCGGCTGGACTCTTGTTGCGGCTGTTATAGGAATTGTGGCGCTTGTAATCAAAAGTAATATGTAGTCTTTACCGCTCGTTGTTGTTCATATTTTCCAAATATGTAACAAATTTGTTATTTTTCACGATAGATATTTTGTTTGTATCGTTTTATTTAATATATTTGCGGTGTAAATCTAATAGTATTAACTCTATGCGTGGTGATTGTGCGTAAGTGTGATTATTGCGTGTGAAAAATCAATTTTTATGGGCATATTTGATAATCTTTTGGGCAACAAGAAGGACGATCTTAGTCTCAACGAGGAAATCGAGAAATTGCGCAGTCGTCTTGCCGAACTCGAATCTCGTGCATCTGCCTCTCAAGCCGCTCCTCAATCGGTGGTGCCTGAGCAACCTTCTGTTACTCCGTCTCCCGAAGAGCCGGAACCTGAACCACAACCCGAAACTCCCGAAACACCGGAGACTCCCGAGACTCCCGAAGTTCCCGAGACCCCTCAGGCTCCCGAACTCCCCGAAACATCTCCCGAAGAGGAATTGAAGAAAAAAGAAGAGGAATTGAAGGCTCGCGAGGAGGCTCTTGCCAAGCGCGAAGAGGAGGTTGCCGCCCGTGAGAAAGCCCTCGAGGAAGCCGCCGCTGCCGCTGCAACCGCCCCCGCAACGACTGCTGCCGCTCCGGCAATCGACCCCGCCGCTCTCAAAGGCATCGACGAGAAGATTGCTACAATCCTTTCTAAAATCGAGGATATCGAGTATAAAGATAAAATTATCAAAGACCTCCACGAAGACCTCCGCGAAAACAAACGCGATTTCACCGCCGAGCTCTCCAAGCCGTTCCTCACCAATCTCGTGAAGATTCACCAGATGCTCCGCGGCGTGTTCTTCCGATTCAAGGCTGTGGAGTCGCCCGACACCGAAAACTTCCCCAAGGTGATTCGCGAATTGGAGAACAACATGCTCAACGTGCAGGATATGCTTGAGCAGGAATACAACCTCGCCTACGAGGAACCCGAAATCGGCTCGAAATACAACCCCAAAGAGCAAAACGCTCTCCAGGCTGTCATCACCGACGACGAATCCAAGAATGGCACTATCGCCGAGGTGATTTATGGCGGGTTCCGCGACCTCGACAAAGAGAAAATGTTCAAATCGGCTTTGGTTAAGCCCTATCGTTTCGAGAAAAATTAATTAAAAAGTAAAACTATAATTCCTATTTTTCAGTTATGGATAAAAGTAGAGCAGTTTATGGTATCGACCTTGGTACTACCTATAGTTGCATTGCACAGGTCGATAAGTACGACCAAGCAGTGGTCTTAGCCAACTTTGAAGGCGATGTTACCACTCCTTCGGCTGTTTATTTCGAAGATGAACAACATGTTATCGTTGGTAAGGAAGCAAAGGGTATGCTTGCTACCGAGCCCGACAAGACTGTTGTGTTTGTAAAACGTCAAATCGGTATCGATGAGGCTTTCAATAAAGCCACAAATAATTTCCCATATCACTACGACCCATCAGAAATCTCGGCATTCATCCTCAAAAAACTCGTTAAGGACGCCAACGACCTCGGCGACAACCCCGAGCCTATCAAGGATGTCGTTATCACTTGCCCCGCTTATTTCGGTACTAAGGAGCGTCTCCAAACCAAGCAGGCAGGCGAAATCGCCGGTCTCAATGTGATTAGTATCATCAATGAGCCTACCGCTGCCGCTATCTCTTATGGCGTGAAATCTACCGAACCCAAAACAGTGCTCGTATATGACCTCGGTGGTGGTACTTTCGATGTTACCATCATCAATGTGAACGGTGGCGCTATCAAGGTTATCGCTACCGGTGGCGACCATCACCTCGGTGGTGTTGATTGGGATACTCTCCTCTCGGAATATGTCCTCGGCGTTTTCAACGAGCAGAATGGCACTTCTTATTCGCTCGAAGACAACAAGGAATTGAAATATTCTCTTTTGCTCGAGGCTGAGCGCTGGAAAAAGATGCTTAGCGCTAAGCAATCGGTGAAAATCAACTTCAACTTCGGTGGTATGTCTTGCCGCACCGAGGTGAGCCGCGAACTTTTCGACTCTCTCACCGAAGGCAAGTTGCAAGAAACTATCGACGCTACTGCAAAGGTTATCGAAATCGCTCACCAAAAAGGTCTTAACACTATCGACGAGTTCCTCCTCGTGGGTGGTTCAAGCCGTATGAGCCAGGTGAAAGAGCGCATCGACCGCGAGTTTAATTGCGATGCCAAACTTGCCGACCCCGACCAATGCGTTGCCAAGGGCGCAGCTATCTACGCTATGAACGAGGCTTATGCTCAGGCTGTTCGCGATTGGGAAGAGGGTGAAATCGATGTGAAACCCGAGACTCTCCGCGGCGACCGCACTCGCGTGGTGAACGTTACAAGTAAGACTTACGGTACCGATATCACCGACAACCGCGTCTCTAACATCATCTTTGCCAACACTTCTCTCCCTGCTAAGCGCCAGATGAACTTCCTCACTCAGGTCGATGGTCAAAGCGGTGTGTCGATGAAGGTGTTTGAGAGCGATTTCACCGACGAGCAAGCCGATGCTGTAGTTGAAGACCGCTTCTGCACTCTTCTCCGCGACGAAACTCTCAAACTCTCAAAGAGTTATCCCGCAGGAACTACAGTTTCGGTTACCTACGACATCGACAACGAGGGTATCCTCCATGTCAATGCCTTTGTCGATAGAGATGTGATTGACTTTGAGCTCAAAATCGAAGGCGTTAAGTCGGCTGAAGAATTACAAAAATCTATTGCTGCTATCGATAAGACTGTTGTAGAATAATAATGAATCCTCAAATATTGAAATTGAATATTGATAAGTGGCTAAAGGCTTGTCAATATTTGAAATCAGAATATGATAATCTGAATGTCGATGAGCAGAGTGCCATCGACATTCTCTGTGATTTTTGGCGCAGGGATTATTCCTCTTCTCTGGTCGAAGAATGTGACTCGCAGATGCAGGTCCTGAAGGACGGACACAAGTATCACGGCAACAACAAAACCATTATCGAGAAGAGCAAGGACCTTTGCGCCGTGGCTTCCGCCATGCTCAAGGATGCCGCTTCTTTTGGTGAGTTCAAAGCCGAGATGCAGAAGCTTTCTCGCAGCTCATCTTCGCGCTCTTCTTCTGCATCGAGAAGTTCATCATCATCCTCGCGTCC
>JBJEKB010000073.1:0-4555 GCA_051878395.1 Muribaculaceae bacterium | reverse complement strand
TCGACTCGGTGGCAGTGATTATGGGACAAAAAACCGTGCTCCGCTACGAGATTGTGCAAGACAAAGACCATGTAGGGCATCTGGTGATGGGTGCGCCCGATGCCGACAACGTGATTGCGCTCACCGACAAGGTGGAGGCAACCGAGGGGAAGTGCGACACAACCGACCTGGGCAACAACCGCATTCAAATCGACCGCTCGCTCATTGTGCAGGCGTTCGACTCGGGTGTTTGGGAAATCCCGGCGGCTCTTTATGTCATAGGTCGCGACACTTTCCGCAGCAATGCGCTCAACCTCAAGGTGATTCCGGTTCCGGTGGACACTCTCAAGACGGTCCACCCCTACAAGCCTGTAGCCGACGTGCCTTTCCATATCGTTGACTATATCCCCGATTTCATCGTAGAATATTGGTGGATTTTCCTCACCATCGGCATCGTAGCCCTGCTTCTCGTTCTTCTCATCATTCTCTACAAGCGCTACCGCGCAGGCATTCCGCTCATTGCCCACAAGGTTCCCGAGATACCGCCTTACGAGGAGGCTATTCAGGCACTCAATGCCATCAAGGAATCGCACATTTGGGAGAATGGGAATGACAAAGAGTATTACACTCGCCTCACCGATGTGCTCCGTCGCTACATTTTCCGTCGCTTTGCCATCTATGCCGTTGAAATGACTTCAAGCGAAATCATCTCGGCGCTCAAGGCTAACGAAGAGACTCGGGAAGTTCACGAGTTGATTAAAGCGGTGTTTGACATCGCCGACTTGGTGAAATTTGCCAATGTTCGTCCGCTCCCCGACGACAATGTAGCCTCGCTTCGCCGCGCAATGTCGTTTGTCGAGCAAACCAAGCCCGCCGAACCGCAACCCGAGGAGGACGCCCCCGCCGAACAGGCACCGCAAGATTCTCCTGCAACCAAATAACAGTGTTACACCTATAATATATATAGTATTACGAAATGATATTTGCCAATCCGTCATATTTCTGGTTGTTTCTCATTTTCATACCGCTCATAGTGTGGTATGTCATGAAACAGAAAAATGCCACCCCATCGATGCTCATCTCGACCACCAAAGCGTTTGACAAGGTGGGCACATCATGGAAGGTGTGGCTTAGGCACTTCATGTTTGTATTGCGTCTTGCAGCCATTGGATGCGTGATTGTGATTCTCGCCCGCCCGCAGACCCGCGACCGCTGGCAAACCGAGGAAACCGAAGGCACCGACATCGTGCTCGCGCTCGACGTTTCCACTAGTATGCTCGCCCGCGACTTCCGCCCCGACCGCTTCGAGGCAGCCAAAGAGGTTGCAAGCAAGTTTATTGCCGGTCGTGAAACCGATAATATCGGCATTGTTATCTTCTCTGGCGAAAGTTTCACTCTCGTGCCGATGACTTCCGATAAGGCTGTGCTTCTCAACTATGTGCAAGACATCAAGATGGGTATGCTCGAAGACGGAACCGCTATCGGCGACGGCCTCGCAACAGCAATCAACCGCATCAAGGGAGGGAAGGCTAAATCGAAGAGCATAATTCTCCTCACCGACGGCTCCAACAACACCGGTATCGTAGCACCGCTCACCGCAGCCGAGATTGCGCGCCGCATGGGTGTGAAAGTATATACAATCGGTGTCGGAACCAACGGCGAAGCAGAGTTCCCAATAGGGCGAAACATCTACGGCAAAGTGGAATACCAACTTATGCCTGTGGTTATCGACGAGGTTACTCTCAAGAAAATCGCAAACACAACAGGTGGCGCCTATTTCCGCGCTACCGACAAGAGCACCCTCAACGACATTTTCAACGAAATCGACAAACTCGAAAAGACAAAGATGGATGTGAAGCAATTCAGCCACACCGAGGACAATTATCTCCCCTGGGCTTTGGCGCTGCTCGCTCTGGTGATTGTGGAACTCCTCACCAGAAACACCATCTTGCGTAATATCCCATAAAAAGATAAGGCTATGTTCAGTTTTGGAAATCCCAACGCATTATATCTGTTGATTTTGATTCCTATTATTCTCGGAATCTTTATCATCGCCCGCCGACGCAGAATTGCCGGACTCAAAAAATTCGGCAACCCCGATGTTGTGGCAGGGCTTATGCCCGATGTGTCGCCCTACAAGCCGTGGATTAAAATCACCCTCCAACTGCTTGCACTGCTCATGATTATCATTGTGATTGCCCGTCCGCGCGCCGGCAGCAAGGAGCAAACGGTGAAGGTGAGAGGAATCGAGGTGATGGTGGCTCTCGACGTGAGCAACAGTATGCTTGCGTCTTCTACCGACGATGTGAAAGGCGTTTCGCGCCTCCAACGCTCAAAACTCCTCCTCGAGAAACTTATCGACAAACTCGGCGATGACAAGGTGGGACTAATCGTGTTTGCAGGAAATGCCTACACCCAGCTCCCAATCACCAGCGACTTCATCTCTGCCAAGATGTTCCTCAACACCATCAGCACCGATATGGTTTCCACTCAAGGAACAGCAATCGGCGAGGCTATCAAACTGTCGCTCAACTCCTTCACTCCCAACGAGAAAACACAAAAGACAATCATAGTCATCACCGATGGTGAAGACCACCAAGGCGATGCCATCGAATGTGCCAAGGGTGCCAAGGAGAAAGGCGTGTATGTCAATGTGATAGGTATCGGTTCCGGCAAAGGCGCTCCAATACCGCTGAATGCCAACGGCGCTTTCCTTAAAGACGACAACGGACAGGTGGTTACTACCTATCTCAACGAGAAAATGGCAAAAGATATAGCCCTGGCAGGCGGTGGTATCTACCTTTCGGGCAACGACCCAGCCGCTGTGTCGCAAATCGACGAGCAACTCAAGGCTATCGCCAAAGCCGACATCGAGAGAATCGTTTATAGCAAGCACGATGAGCAATTCCCTGTTTTCGCATGGCTCGCGCTCGTGTTTCTAATTATCGACATCTTTGTGTTGGACCGCAAAATTTCATGGCTCAAAAACATCAATTTCTTCAGCAAAAATGAGAAGTAAGATTCTAAAATATGCAATGATTGTGGCACTGCTATTGGTGATTGCAGCCCCGGCTCGTGCCGAGCAAGACACCAAAGACACCAGTGTGAGAAAAGAGCGCAATTACATTCGCCAAGGCAACAAACTTTATGGCGAAAAACGATATGCCGAAGCCGAGGTGGAATACCGCAAGGCTTTGCAAGTGAATCAGAGTTCCGAGGTGGGGATGTACAACCTCGCTACTACCCTGCTGCAAATTGCCGGCACCAACAAAAACACCGACGACAAGAACAATCCCGTGGCTGAGGCTGCCCTCCTCTATGCCGATGTCGCCGGAATGACCCACAGCGCCGACCTCAAGGCCCGCTCATACTACAACCTCGGCAACTTGGCTTTCAACAGCGAGCAATACGACCAGGCTGTGAATTTCTACAAGCGCTCGCTCCGCGCCAACCCCAACGATGAGCAGTGCCGCCAAAACTTGCGTCTCGCCCAACTGCGTCTCCAGAATCAGGACCAGAACCAAGACAAGAAAGACGACAAGAAGGAGGAGAAAAAAGAGGACAAGAAGGAACAACAGCAAGACCAACAACAACCTCAGCAACAGCCTCAACAAAATCAGCAGCAACAACAACAGCAACAGCAAGGCGGCATGAGTGCCGACAATGCCGAGCAAATTCTCAAAGCGATGCAAAACAGCGAGCAGGCTACACAGAAGAAAGTGAACGCAAGCCGCTCTCAACAACAAGAAAACGAGCGTCGCCGCACTCGCAATCAATGGTAAGAGAAAGATAAAACTACACAGGATAAAGGATGAAAAAAAGTCTTAGAATAATACTCGTCGCAATGCTGCTACTATTCCCGGTAGTGGCAGTTGCGGCATCGTTCACCGTCAGCGCGCCGCGACAGGTAATCAAGGGACGCCAGTTCCAAGTTACCTACACTCTCGAAAATGCCGAGGGTAGCAACATCAAGGCGGCAGACATCCCCGGAGCCAAACTCCTTTTCGGTCCGTCGGAAAGCAGCAGCTACTCCATGTCGATTATCAATGGCAAGCGCGAGCAGAAATCGACAGTGGAATACACCTACACCTACCGCGCCGAAAAAGAGGGAAAATACAACATCAAGGGTGCCACCATCAATGTGGGTGGCAAGGCTATCTCGTCGCAAGGTTTCACAATCGAGATTCTGCCTCCCGACAAAAACGCCGACAACAGCGGCAACAGCCGCGGCTCGGTACACATCGACGACATCAGCAGCCAAAGCGCCGACCGCGATGTGAGCGCCAACGACGTGTTTGTGCGCATCATTCTCTCCAAGCCTTCGGTGTATGAGCAGGAAGCAACAGTGTGCACAATCAAATTATACACCAAATATCAGATTTCTCAGTTCGCTCCCACCCTGCAACCATCCTTCAACGGCTTCCTCATCGAAGACCTCCCAATCAAGAGCCAAATCAACGACATCGAGAATGTCAATGGTCAGAACTACATGGTTGCCGAATTGAAACGCTGCATTCTTTATCCTCAACAATCGGGAAAACTCACCATCACCTCGGGCAACTACGACCTCACTGTG
>JBJEKB010000072.1:0-21513 GCA_051878395.1 Muribaculaceae bacterium | reverse complement strand
TAATCATTCGCTCATTTAAGGCTGCTTGCTCCATTGAAATCAATCGTCAGTGGCGGTCGCTTCCTTTGCCATCGCTACCTTTGCCATCGCGGGCGCAAAAATATTGCGCCCCTACAGCGAATATGGCACCGGAATTATCACGAACACATAATACGCAATCAAAGAGCGTTTGAAAATATTATGAATTAGATTACAACTTTTGCCCATGGTTATCTTTTGTGTGGCGACACAAAGTAACCACGAAGGGCTGACTCAAGCAATAGGTGCCAGCCTTAATTTTTCATTTGCCTTCAAAATAGTTTAGCGGACAGTAATATATTTCTATGCAGATTAAGAACATATATGCAGACCGGGAGTTGGATGAGAATCGAACTCACAAGAAATCCTTGTTAGTTCGCAAGATGGTAATCGTTGGACAAATTGTGGGGGGGGGTAGGGGATTATATGTTGTAGTTGTGGGATAGGTTGGCTATGGTTTCCTTTATGCTGTCCACGAGATGCTGTGGAGAGAGCACTTTGATGTTATCGCCGTATGAAAGCAGTCTCTGCTCAAGTTCTTTGTTAATAATCACGTCGATAGAAAAAACTGCGCTGCCATCTTTGCGGCTCTCCACTTCTTTCTGGCTGTGGTGAAGCGGCTTGGTTTGGATGTAGGCAACGTGCTCAGCCTGCACGCAGAACAAAACATGTTCTGCCGTTGAGTCGATGTGGCGCGAAACGCCTATCATGTCGCGGAAATATTCTTGTGGCTTAAAAGACGGGATTCGAGAGTATTTTTCTTTTTTGGGAGCCTCGGCTATCGCTTCTATGCGGTCGAGGGCAAGATTCGTTACCAGGTTTTCATATTCGGGCGCGTTGTTGTGTCGCTTTCCAAACACAAACCAGCGGTTGTTGTATTCCTTTAATATATAAGGAGAGAAGCAGAACACCACCGATTCTGCCGAGCGAAACGACTTGTATGTTACCGAGATTGGCACCTTTGCGGAAATCGCGTCGTGCAACGGCGTGATAAACTTCAGTCCGCGCAGTTGCTCATTGCTCTCTATGAGAATCACCTGCTCTGCCTTAAACCGCATGGACGCCACATGGTCCTCAAGCCGATTAACAACATCCTCCACTCCGCCAAATCCGTTGAAAGCACTCATTTGCTTGAGCATATCCACAGCCTCGGACAATTTGACCAGATCGCCGGTAGATAACGGAATATCCGTGATACTGTAGTCCGGTTCGGAATAAGTATAGAATTTCCTGTCCACAACCTCAATAGGAGCGTAATAGCCCAGCGCCTCCGAGTAGCGCATCTCCTGCAAATCGTGCTGGATAGTTCTTCGGCTCACACTATCTTGCCCGCAGTAGTCGAGCAGAGCATCACCGCAGGAATCTATCAATTCCTGCAGAGTAGCCTGCCTCCCGCCACGCAGCATGCGGTCGATGGTCTTGTAGCGAATAAGTGCATTCCGGTTGATTGGCATAACAGAGTATAAAGTTTAGTGCAAAGGTAATGCCCAAACCCCTATTTCCCAAAAAATCCGGCAACTTCTTTGCAAAATGCACCGCATGGCACGAATTGTATATGAATAAGAAATACCCTCCTCGAATAACCCGAGAAGGGTTGATCGGGGGAGGGAAAAGATTAATATATTTGAGAAATAATCAGTTCACTATTTTTGGGTATTCCTATTTTACAAGTATTTTCTTTCCGTTTACGATATAGAAGCCCGGCTGTGTGATGTGCTCTAAGCGGCGACCTTGAATGTCATAGATTGCGCCGTTGGCTTCATACTGTGTAGCATAAATTCCTTCCACACCGGTACTGCTCTTGCCGATAATCACATGCCTTTGTACTACTCCATCTACTTGAATGTTGTCGAAGTTATATTCTTCTCCCTCGCCAAGTTCTGCCTCCGGATTAGTGGTGGGGACAAAAACAGCGCCCGACGGTTCAAGTAAAAATAGTCCTTCACCGAGAACAAGTTCATACATACCCGATATTGCTGAACGATTAGCGTTAATCTCAAGATGTGCATTATCTATCGTAAGAGTGCCATCAGTTTCACCAAGACCACTTTTTGCATATATTCCTTCACCACAGCCGTTTATAACGACATCACAATTCTTTATCTCCACATTGGACAGATACACTGATATACCACAAGCATATTCATTTGTTGTCGCCATAGTAAGTTTTGCCGAGTCATCCACTCCAACAATAGAAAGTGATATGCCATAATAAGAAGGCTCATACCTTATAGTATTACCAGTAACAGAAATAGAGTTGTTTCCTATTAGTTTTATAGTTGCTTTGTCTCTTTCTATAACTATACCATCAACATACCCTTCACTGCACTCAATCTTGGCGTTATTTAGTGTAATGATATAGTTTTCATTATCATACGTCACTGTGCCGTCGCCAAGCACATCGTTCTTGTTCTTTTCATTTACTTGAACACCGGCAACTGTAATGCCGAGCGACGGGAGATTCTCATCGTAGTATTGTGAGGTGTACTCGCTGATGTCGTTACCATCGTAAACACCACGAGTTATATAACATGAGCCTTCTTCATTGAGATCAAACGGCCGGAAACACGAATTAGATGTTTTTGCCATTGTATTCAGCCACATAGAGAGAAACATTAGTGCCACAATCATAGTGAGGCATCTTGGAGAAGTGAAAATTTTTACCATAATTTTAAGGAAAGCCATCCATCCCCGATGGCGGAGAATGGCATTTAATAGTTTTTTCTTTCACGGCAAGCCCAGCCATCGGATATGGGCATGACGTTTGTGTTAATTGTTTTTTGCGAAATTAGCTATTTATGCCGATCGTAAAAATGATAAAATCTTACAATTTTCTGTCAAAATCTACCAAAGTTACAGAAAATATATAATTCAAACCTATGCTACATGGCTAATTGACAAGGTAGTGAGTGGGAGCGCAGCCATAAACACGCTTGAAGGCACGCGAGAATGTTTCGGCATCGCTGAAGCCACATTGAGCGGCTATCTCGGATATTGGCATTTGGGTATTGGTAGTTAGTAGGTACACGGCACGCTCCATCTGTATGGCTGAGATGAAGACTTTTGGCGACTTCCCTGTTGCTTCGATAATGCGGCGGCGGAACGTTTGCTCGCTCATATTAAGCCGTTGCGCAATCTGTGCCACACCTATTTCGCCAATTGATAGTCCTCGCTCCAATTCCTTAATCACGCTATTAAGGAAGTTCTCGGTGTCGGAAGAAGGCGAAATAGGAGTGTTGTGATGAATGTCTTTCGACCCTTCGACATGTGCATTCTCAATAGCCTCTATGCGGCTTATCAGCTCATGAATTTGGCGGATATGGCGTCGTGTGACAATGCGAAATACGAGCACAAATGCCGCGAGTATAACAATGGTAACCACCACCACTATGACAAGCCGAGAGTGGCTACGTTTGTTCTCGGCACGAAGCATTGTATTATCGAATTCTGCCGAATATCGGGCAAGTGATTCGGCGGTGGCATTAGCGTAGAGCGAATCCTTTAGCGCATTGAAGCGCTCAAGCTCAATGCGAGCACTGTCTCGGTTGATGTCCCAATAAGCCTCATACAGCCCACGGTGAGAGTGTACAAGGTTGTAAAGGTCTCCCATCGTGTCAAAAATTTTAGCTGCCTCGCGATAGCACTCAATGGCATCTGCTTGTCGTCCTTGTTGCAAGAGCATCAGACCGAGTTGATTGAGGTCGATGGCAAGGGAGTGAAGGTTGCCATTCTCACGTAGTTGTGCAATGGCTGTGCGGAATGCCGCCTCGGCAGCAGCATAGCGTTTAAGCCCCAAGAGTGCCGCGGCACGCTGCGAGAGGCGCACCGGCAACCTTTGCGTCATGCCACGGAGAGAATCGAGGGAATAGGCATGGTTGGCATAGTAAAGAGCGAGAGAGTCATTGTTGAGTTTGTGATAAACCTCGGATGCCATTCCGAGCAACACCGCCTTGCGTGCCGGATTATTTGCACGGTCGGTGTATTCAAGACCTTGTAGGATATATTTCTCGGCGCAGTAGGGGTTATTAGCAGCTATGTAGGTGCCTGCAAGCACATTTAGGCTCGACGAGATGCGGTCTGGGTCGCCTGAGCGCATGTCTATTTCAAGTGTCTGTTTTGCGTAGAATGCAGCCATAGTGAAATCGCCTTTGCGCACATTGATGATGGCGAGCAAATTTAGGCAGTTGCTCTTATCGTTGCCATCATAGAGATAAAGAGGCAGAGCCTTTAGGGCATATTGCTCGGCGAGGTTATATTGCTGGCGGTTGTAATGCCATTCTGCAGCCCAGTAGCTTACCTGTTGTCGCAGGGAGTCGATATGAGTGTTGGCAGGAAAACTAATAGGCTCATCGGAGAGTTCTTCTTCCTCAATTACCTTCATAAATCGGTTGGCTATTTGTGCGCTTGGGTTTTGCTCAAATTGCTCGATGATGTTGAGCACAATGGCATCGTGGTCGCCATCCATCGATGGTTGTGCAGCAGTCGGTGTGACTATAAACAGCCACACCAAGGCAACGATGACACAATATTGAAGGTTCAACCTATTAATGGGGACATTATAGAATTTTGTATCCATTCATGTAGGGATTTATCAAATAACAGTTGCTAATTTGGAATCATCCCTAAATCAACACTATGAGATAATATAGGCAGAATAGTTATTCCTTATCCTTGTAAATCACCATCGCGGAAAATTGCAACGAGCCATAATTGTCTTGTGTGGCGGCGGTTGAGAATTTGATATCAATCACCTCTATATCAGGGCTGCTGATAAAGTTGTTGATACTGTTATCAAGTTTATTAGTAAGATTGGAACTAAACGTCTTAACTTTCATATCACCTGATTTTTAGTTAAACATTCCAAGCGGGGATTAGTTGCGCATTACTTTGCGCTTGTATTCTTGGGAGGGGTCGCCGGGTTCCGGAGCCGGGGTGGAGGGGATAGCGGGGGTGGGCTCGGTTACCGTTTCCTCTGCAGGAACCGGTTCGGCAGGTCCTGGTTCGGCAGGCGCGGTTTCGATAATCACCGGACGGGTGATTTTCAGGCGCTTGGTGGTGCTACGCAAGATTGTAACCTCCTCGGGAGTGGCAGCCGACGAGCGTGAGCGTCCCTTGGCAGGAGTGTAATACACCTCGTAGGGGAAAATCACCGGCGGACAGCCTTGTTCGAGGATTTTCACCGCGATTTTGTTCACACCACTTGCGAGTCCGGCAAGGCGGCATTTGTAGGCAGTTTCCGACATCTTTTCCAACTCGTATTGGAGCGAGTCTGCCACGATATCCACAGTTGTGTGATACACGCCATCGCCGGGAAGGCGCTCGGCGTTGATTGTAAATGCAAATGTAACCAAGCCTTTATCCACGGTGGTTTGCGCATCGTCGATTTCGACAACGAAATATTTGTAGTGCCAAGCCTTAACGTTCAATGGAATCGGAGCCGAGCGGAGACCGTCGTAGGAGACAACCACCGAATAGTTGATAGGCGTGAGTTCGTCGGTGAGGTTGGCGGGGATTGAGAGTGAGCAGTTGTATTGCACGAAATTGCCTGCGTCGGTGCTGCGGCTTGCCTTGGTGGCGATGTCGAGTTCGCAACCGGCGCCACCGGTAACATCGAGCATGATGTCGTCGGTGCCGATATATGCCGGCATGTCGGCACGGAGAGTGGTCTCAAATTTCTGGTGGCGGAACGGGATGTCATCCCCCTTGTTGAGGCGGAATGTGAAGTTTTGGTTTTTATCAATCAAAATCATGCCGCAGCGACCTTTGAGGCTCACAATCGCCTTGTCGTCGAAGCATTTAATCACCTTGTCGAATTGAGCCGGGAGCATGGTTTCGCTGCCCGAGAGGATGCCCTCGCGGTTGTCCTCGGCAAACACCCTGAGTGAGGTGGTAAACTCCTTAACCTCGGGTGCTTTGGCTTTATACACCTGTTCGCTGTCGGTGCGTTTCACCGATAGGAGACGCATCATCTTGTCGAAACGGAAAGTAACCTGTCCGAGTTTGCCACATTTTGCAAAGAGAGTGTAAATGTTGGAGTCGGGGTCGAGAAGCAGGCATTTTTCCACTTCGCCTTCGAGTTTCGCCTGGTCCTTGGGGTTGTAGATGGCGTTTTTGGAGGCGAAAACCGGGGTGATTGTGCCATCGGCACCATTGAAGATATACACCTTCTTCTTAATCACCACCACGCCCTTTTTCTCGTCGTTGACCGAAGATGCAAAATCCACTTCGTCGGGCTTGAAAACCTTATCGTTATATGAGAAAACCACAGGATTTCCGAGCGCATTCACAAGCACAGGGTAGGGGTCTTTGAGTTTCTCCCTGTTGAGGTAGGCTTGTCCGGCGGCGTAACCATTGAAATATGGGTAAAGCATAGCGAAGAACGCGGGTTGCACCTCGCCGTTTTTGTTAATCAAGCGGTAGATGTTGTTTTGGTTCACCACGAGGTTGCCATGGGAGTAATATGGGTGGTTGTGCGACACCGTGAAGCCTTCGAGGGGGATATAAGTGCCGTTGGCTTTATACACACCGGCAATGAAATTGCTTCCTTTCACTTTGGCAACTGCCATACCCTCGGTGAAGGGCGCCACATCGTTCTCGGTAGCAAAAAGGCGCTTTCCGTCGAGGTCCCAGGTTACTTTCATGCCTGCCGAATCGGCTACAATCACGCCAGCCTCGGTGTCCAAATTCATATTGTCATACTTAGCCGGGATGAGCCATTTAGCCACTTGCCCGCACATGCTCATAGCAACTAAGACACTAAATAAAGATAAAACTACTCTTTTCATTATTGTTTCGATTCTAAGATTATGTTGTTTTACTTGCCTCAAAGGTAATTGGTAATGCTCGGTCTAAAATCCAAATCACGCACCTATTAAATAAGAGGCATTTGTTTTACATCCGAGGCAAAGGTAGGCAAAAAAACTGAAATGACAACACAATTTTATTACAAAAATATTAAGCCCCGATTTTTTGCGCCATTTTTGCGCCGCGAAAGCAACAAAAGAGGTATATTTACGTTAATAAATAAATATAATTGTGCCAATGATTCAACAACCGCTTGAAATCAATGTTGACAAGGTGCTGCGCGCCAAGATGCCGCGCTACTACCGCTTTGTGCCGCGATTCATCATCTCGTGGCTCGAACGCGTTGTGTGCCAGCGCGAACTCAATGCGATGCTGCGCAAGCACGCCGACAAAACCGGTGTGCCGTTTGCTCGCGCTATGCTCGATGAGATGCAGGTGGAGGTGGAGGTGCGCGGTGCCGAGAATCTGCCTGCCGACGGGCGTAATATCTTCGTGTCTAACCACCCTATGGGAGGTCTCGATGGGCTTGCGCTCATCTCGCTGCTTGGCGAGCGATACAACGGCAACCTTCGCTTCATTGTCAACGACATTCTCATGGCGGTAACACCGCTTGCTCCGATTTTCCTGCCGGTGAACAAGGTGGGGCGGCAGTCGCGCGAGCGAGCCATGATAATGGACAACGCGCTCAACAGCGATTTCCAGATTGCCACATTCCCGGCGGGACTATGCTCGCGCAACACCCGCGACGATGTGATAGAGGACCTCAAGTGGCAGAAAGCGTTTGTCGTTAACGCTGTCGCAACCCGGCGCAATGTTGTTCCAATCTACTTCGACGGGCAAAATTCCAACTTTTTTTACCGTTTAAGTAAATTTAGGAGTAAAATAGGATTGAAATTTAACATAGAAATGATATATTTGCCAAATGAAATGTTGAAATGTCGCGGCAGAAAATTTGTGGTAACAATTGGAAAGCCTATCGAGTGGACCACCTTCGACAATTCTCGCTCGCCTGTTGAGTGGGCTGCCGAAGTGCGCAAGCGGGTCTATTCCCTGAAGTAGAAACAGCAACTTTCGAGTATAAAATGGAGAATATTATCGATAAAATAGATACACGACTAATAGAAAAAGAACTCACACAGGAGTGTTTTCTTCGCAATACCAACAAGGGAGGCAACCAAATCTATGTGGTGGATTCCGAGTCGGCACCCAACACCATGCTGGAGATAGGGCGCTTGCGCGAGATAGCGTTTCGCGCAGCCGGTGGCGGCACCGGGAAGAGGTGCGACATTGATATGTTCGACACCATGACCCCGCCATGCCGGCAGTTGATAGTGTGGAATCCGGTGGAGCGCGAGATAATCGGCGGCTACCGCTTCCTCTTGGGAGAGAATATGCACTTCGACGCCCCTTGCGTGCCGCGCATCGCCACTTCGCACATGTTCCGCTTTTCGCAGCAATTTGTCGAGGAATACCTCCCATACACAATCGAGCTCGGACGCTCGTTTGTAACCATCGACTATCAGGCGTCGCGCATCGGCTCCAAGTGTATCTACGCCCTCGACAACCTCTGGGACGGGCTTGGCGCGCTCACAATCGTGTATCCCCACATCAAATACATGTTTGGGAAATTCACCATGTATCCCAACTATCCCGGTTGCTATCGCGACATGATTCTCTATTTTCTGAATCTCTATTTCCATGACGATAAGCATCTTGTCGTTCCCATTGAGCCGCTGGAGACTCATCCCGACATCTCCGCGCTGAAGAGTATCTTCGCCGGAAACAATTTCAAGGAGGACTACAAGACGCTCCACACCACCATCCGTAACGCCGGAATCAACATTCCACCATTGGTGAATGCCTACATGGGGCTTTCGCCGTCGATGAAATTCTTCGGCACCGCAATCAACCGCGAGTTTGGCGATGTGGAGGAGAGCGGAATACTCATCTCAATCGACGATATATTTGAGGAGAAAAAGAGCCGTCATATCGACACCTACGAAAAACAATGCATAGCGTGCAGCGACAAATATTAACCCTTGTCGTCTCACTTGCAGCGCTTGTCGCAACTGCACAAGTGAGCATCGACTACAGCGCGGGGTTGCTCTGCAATGCCGGCAAGGGGGATTTTGCGCCCTATTACATTGCCTCCAACAGCGGCGGCGTGGCTACAAGCGCCTCGTCGGGGCTTCTGCGCGCCGCTGCCTTCATCCCCATGGACTACAACCGCCGATTCAGCTTTGCCGCGGGCATCGACCTGGTGGGAGGCGCCGCCAAGGGGGTGGATTACATCACCGACAACGGCACCGTGAGCCTCAAGCCGGCGAGTTTCTTCATCCAGCAGGCGTATGCCGAAGTTAAATACCGCCAGATGTTCCTCTCGGTGGGGATGAAAGAGCGCAATTCGTTTCTCCACAACGCGAGGCTCTCTACCGGCGATTTTGTCGAGGGGAACAACGCGCGCCCCATCCCTCAGGTGAGGCTCGGCTTTATCGACTTTGTAGATGTGCCGTTTACCAACTACTGGCTGCAGATTCAAGCCGAATACTCCTTTGGCAAATCCACCGATTCAAAGTGGCTGCGCAACCACATCTGCTCGCGCAACAACCTCGGGCTCACCACCGGGTGGTTCTACAGCTATAAGCGCTTCTTCTTCCGCTCCGACCCGGCAATGCCATTCTCGGTAACAGTGGGAATGCAGAACGCGGTGCAGATTGGTGGCGATTACACCTATCTATACTACGGATATGTCGAAAATCCGGTGGCGAAGAAACTCAAACTCACCTTCAAATCGTTTCTCCACACCATCATCCCCTCGTCGGGCAGCGCTCCCGGCAATGCCGAGTATTTCGACGGCAATTCCATCGGCTCGTGGGACTTCCTGGCGCGCTACCGCCTCCCCTCGGGCGACTGCATCAAGGCTTACTTCCAATTCCCCTTCGAGGATGGCTCCGGAATCGGCAAGCTCAACGGCTTCGACGGGGTGTATGGCATTGAATACAGCAGCGAATCGCGCTCGGCGGTGAGTGGCGCGGTGTTTGAGTATATCGACTTCCGAAACCAGAGCGGACCGATGCACTATGCCGCCGGACTGGTGGATGGAGCACCCTCGGGGCTTGGCTCGGCAACCGGTGCCGACGACTATTACAACAATTTCCAATACAACGGCTATATGCACCACGGCATGGCTATAGGCTCGCCGTTTATCAAATCGACAATCTACAACACCGACGGTAATCTGCGTGTAGCCGACAACCGCATCGTGGGATTCCACTTCGGTCTATCGGGCTATCTCTCGCAGAAAGTGGATTATCGCGCGCTGTTTTCCTACCGCCGCTCGCTCGGCACCCCAATCGTCCCTGCCGTTGAGCGACGCACCGACACCTCGATGCTCCTCGAGGCAAATTGCCGCGACATCTTCACCTCGGGACTTTCGCTCAATGCCAAAATCGCTTTCGACTCCGGCACGCTCTATGGCGACAATTTCGGTGCCATGATTGGAATCAACTATTCAGGAAATCTATCTTTCGGCAAATGAAAAGAATATCCCACATATTGATTCTCATTGCGTTGCTCCTCGCTACAGGATGCACTCACAACAACGGCGACATCGGGCATCTTTTCGGCACCTGGAAGGTTACCGAGGCAACCATCAACGACCGCCCGTATGATTTCGACGGCAACACCCTGTTTTTCGCATTCCAGAACAATGTTGTCGGCATCCACGCTACCCGAGCCGACCACCCCTATGTAGATAGCTGGCATTTTGGCAAGTTCTATTACATCGAGGAAACCATCGAATATAAGAAATGCGAGACCCTCGTCCTCGACTATTCCGGCGCCGCCGACACCTTTCCCTCTTTCATCCCTCTCGACAACGCGCCCAACAAAATGCGCATTCTCTCGCAGTCGCCGGGATGGATGCGATGGTCGATGGTGCGAAACTCGTGCACCTATGTCTTTACCTTGCAAAAGTGGAACTAATCACTATTGATTATGGCAGAAGAACTAAAACTCACCAACGAACAACGCCTCATGCAACGGCTCTCACCGCTGCAGGCACAATATGTGAGCCTCGTGGAGATGAACCGTGCCGAAATCGAAGAGAAGGTGCGCAACGAAATCGACGAAAACCCGGCTCTCGAGGTGAAAGACTCCTCGGATAACGACATCACCCTCGCTGCCGACAACCGCGACGAGAACGGCGACACTTTCAACGAGAGCGCCGAGGAGATGCAGCTCGCCGACTATCGCGACGAAGACGATATCCCTTACTATCGCACAAATATCTCCAACGCAAGCCCCGACGATGAGCCGCACGAAGCCGTTGTGGTGGCAGAATCGTCGATTATCGACTTCTTGAACGACCAGATTGCCGAGCGCGACCTCTCGCCGCGGCAACAGGCTATTGCAAAATATATCATCGGCAACATCGACGACAACGGCTATCTCCAGCGCTCCATCGAGGAAATTTGCGACGACCTGGTGTTCCAGATGGGGATGGATGTGAGCGACAACGATGTGAAGGAGGTGCTCCAGATGGTCCACGACCTCGAGCCCGCCGGAATCGCCGCTGCCGACCTGCGCGAATGTCTCCTCCTCCAACTCGAGCGCCGCACCGCCGACCCCGCAAGTCTGCTTGCCTATCAAATCATCGACCGCCACTTCGACGAGTTCTCCAAGAAGCATTTTGCCCGCATCATGTCGGCTCTCAATGCCGACGAGACCCTGTTTCGCGAGGCTATCGACTGCATCCGCTCGCTCAACCCCAAGCCGGGCAGCGCAATCAGCGGTTCGTCGGGCGAGACCCACTCCCAACAGATTATCCCCGACTTCACTGTCGAAATCGATGGCGACACCCTCATTCTCACCCTCGTAAACGACATCCCCGAGCTCCAAATCGAGGAGAGTTTCTCCCGAATGTATTCCGAAACTCCTTCCAAAAGCGAGAACCGCAAGCAAGCCGAGGCTGCTGCTTTTGTCCGCCAGAAATACGAGGCGGCTTCCAATTTCATCCGCATCCTCCGCCAGCGCCAGGAGACCCTCTATTCCACCATGGCGGCTATCGTGAAAATCCAAAACGACTTCTTTTTCACCGGCGATGAGAACGAACTCAAGCCCATGCGCCTCAAGGATATCCAAGATATCACCGGGCGCGACCTCTCTATTATCTCCCGCGCCACCACCAATAAATATGTGAGCACCCAGTGGGGAATTTTCCCCCTCAAATTCTTCTTTATCGACTCCCGCACCCGCGGCGATGGCGACGAACTCTCCTCGCGCGAACTTCTTGCCATGCTCAAGCAGATTATAGATGAGGAGGACAAGAAAAAACCGCTCAACGATGAGCAACTCTGCGCTATCCTCAAGGAGCGCGGCTATGAAGTGGCTCGCCGCACCGTGGCGAAATATCGCGAGAAGCTCGAAATACCCATCGCAAGGCTTCGCCGCGAGCCGTAACCACTCTTTTTTGCTTCCGACACTGCAAATTTACAACCTGCCGCAACTTTTTGTGTGCATTCCGCGCCATTTTCGACGTTTTAACCGAATTTAACCCTGTTTTCTGTATTATCTTTGCACCGTGGCTCGGACATGATGTAGTGGGGCGGCGAGACGGTATTTCAAGCCCCATCAGGTGGGGACGCGTAGTTTGGCAGTGGTAGTGGGGCGTACGAGACAGTATTTCAAGCCCCATCAGGTGGGGACGCGTACTTTGGCAGTGGTAGTGGGGCGGCGAGACAGTATTTCAAGCCCCATCAGGTAGGGACGCGATACATCGCGTCCGCGCCAACAATCGCATCTGTTAGTCAAAACATCGGTTGTTTGCGTCCGCGCTATATGATGATTCCCATCATAATAGTAGTTTGGCAGTGGTAGTGGGGCGTACCTTTGGCACGTCTTCTGTGTGGGCGTTTTTCGATCCTGGCACAACTTTGTAAGTACCAGGTCGTTATGAATAGGTTATCCGCTTTTGCGGCAAGGCAGTACAGCGCGGTGGCGAGTATCACGAGTGCCGTGGCTCCAAGATGAGCCGCCGGATATGATTCAGATCTGTCGGACCGGTCGGACCGGTCAGACAAGTCAGACGAGTCCGACAAGTCCGACCGCTCCTGCTACAAGAAGACTACCATTGATTATCACCATTTTTTTCGCGTTTTTCCACGCCTTAATCGTTAAAATTCAACTTTTTGCACAGAAAAATAAAAATTTCTTGAAAAATATTTGCAAATAACTAATTATTTTTAATATCTTTGTGCCGTAAACTATTCGAGGTTGCATATTAAGGATGTAAAAGGATGCAAGTTGCATATAAACCAATAATCTCGGTCTTTAAATACACAATTTTTCTATAATTCCTTCACCACCCTAAATTGCCCGAGAAAAGTGATGCTAACGCTTAAAATTTAACTAACACATAAAACAACTTAAACTCTATGAAACAAGTACTTTGTCTAATCGCCTTATTGTTCTGCTTGCCTCTCTCGGCTCAGCAACTCAAGGAGGGCAGATTGGAGGGCGTGAAACAACTCACCAACGACAACGCCCGTTATGAGAATCCGCAATGGTCGCCCGACGGCCGCTATATTGCGTTTACCAACTATGGTTATGACAACCTCTATGTGATGAACGCCGACGGCTCGGCTCAACATCGCGTCAGCGACAAGAAGGGCATCGGTTTCCGCTTCCAATGGAGCATCGATTCACGCGAAATCCTCGGCACCGACATCAGTCGCAACATGGTTGCCGGCAAGCAAGTGCGCCGCCAGGCTGCTTGGGCTTTCTCGCTCGATGGCAAGGCTGAACGCGTTACCCAAGATGTTACCCGCATGACTCCCGCCGCTTGGCGCTACACCGCCGCCGGCGTGAAGAAGGTGATGAGCCTCGACGCTCCTGCTGTGGAACGCAACGAGCGCGTTGCCACCGCTTTTGTTAAGCGCGCCGCCTCAAAGGCTAACAACACCAGCTTCATCTGCGACCCCGAAGGTCTCTGGGTGGTTGACGCTCAAGGCAACAAGAAACTTATCAACGCCGGTCCTTCGTTCTGCCCGGCTCTCTCGCCCGACGGCACTCGCGTGGTGTTTAACCATGTAAACAATGTGTGCGTTATGAACATCGACGGCACAGGCAAACGTGTGCTCGACCGCGGCTTCAACCCTTGCTGGGTGGGCAACGCGCAGGTGGTGTATGAACAAAGCACCGACGACGGCCACACCTACACATCAAGCGACCTCTATATTATTGGTGTGAACGGCAACAACAAGAAGGCGCTCACCTCTACTGCCGACCGCATGGAGATGTGCCCCGCTGTTAGCGCCGATGGCTCTATGATTGTATTCACTTCGTATAACGATGGGCAAGTGTATTGCGCTACACTCAAATAAACCCCTTAAAACTAAACAATTATGAAGAAATCATTATTTATTCTGTTCGCAATACTTGCGCTCGCCATCCCGCAGAAAGCACTCGCCGGATGGAGCGATTATGTGATTATCCTCGACCCCGGTCACGGTGGTGACGACTGCGGTGCCACATTCGCAAGCGGTTCTTTTGGCTCTGAGTCTTACGAGTCTTGGCTCGTTATGAATTGCGCTGCAAATGTTTACAACAAACTCGTTACTCGAGGTGCTTCGGTTTATGCAACTCGTAGCCTTTCAAACGATGACTTCTCGGGTGAGGTAGACCTCAGCCCTCGTCGTCAATACTGCTATACCTATAATTCCGACCTTTTCGTTTCTTTCCACCTCAATGCCGCAAATGCAAATGCTCACGGAACAGAAACTTATTATAGTTCCGACTATAGTTCAAGCAGTAAGTCATTTGCAGAAACAATGCAAAGTGCTCTTGTTTCAGGTTCATACGGCTTTGCAGGTGTGAATGGCACGTATAATTCTTATGGAGGTTATTCCGAATATTATGAACTTGTTAACCGATATGTTAAAACTGCAAACTATTCTGTAATTATTGCAGGTGAATACTATCCGTCTATTCTTACAGAAGGTCTATTCATTGACTGGAAAGGCGACTGGCTACTTATCCACTCTGCCGACACCTCAGATAAAGGTTTTAGCGCATGGGTTGACGGACACCTCAATGGTATCTACAACTATCTATACACTAATGGAACTCTCACAACAAGTGATGAATCCGGTCTTTATTACCAAGGAACAGGCGGTGGAAGCACCAGCGGTAAAGGTTCAATTACATGGTCACCGTATAATAATAATACAACTATGTCTATTGACCTTAATTGCAAGGTTGGTGAAAGCACTTCATATACTGTAACACTTGATGGTGAGAATCTTAACTATTGGACAACAGCAACACTTACTGAGGATGCAAAGAATATTGGTCTCTCAATCAGCCAGGAAGGCTTCGCTGTTGATGGTACAACACACACTTTCAGCCCCGAAAATCCAACAATTACCATTACTTTCACTCCTAAAGAGGTTGACTCATGGCAAGGATGGTGGACCGATGGTGTAGGATTCCAATCCAATTACCATATCGAGCTCTTTTGTAAGCAAGATGTGAATGGAGATGAGGTAACGGCATGGATTAATTTCCAATGCACCGCAACTGCACCCGATGCAGCTATTACTCCATCTGTTACCGATTTGGACCTTTCATGCCGTCTCGGTGAAAGCGTTACAGAAACTGTTACATTGTATGGCGTTGGTCTTACTTCTGATGTAACAGTAAGTGCAGAAAATGCAAGCACCTATGGTGTTACTGTTTCTCCGACAACCCTCGCTGTTGATTCAGAAACCAAAACATTTAAAGATGGCAACAACACTGTTACTATCACATATAATCCAACTGTAGCCGGAGCAGCAACTATAGCCAAGGGTATCACATTCTCCGGTAGTTCGATTAATGGTGATTTGACTTCGAGCTTGAATCTCACTTGCACAGCCGAGGCTCCGGCTATCACCACTGCAAGCAGCACTCTCAACTTGGTTTGCCCCGAAGGACAAAGAATCACTCGCACAATTGCGCTCGACGGCTTTGGTCTCACCGGCAATGCAACAGCAACACTTTCCGACGCTGCCAAAGAAATCGGCATAACAATGACCGATGAAAATGGCAATGCAGAAGAGAATGGCAATGTAGTGCTTGGCGTTGCAGACAAAACTTTCAGTCCGGCAAGTCCGAAACTTAAATTGGTGTTCAAGCCAACTGCAAGTTTCGATGCAAGTACAGGTCAATATTATATTACAGTTTTCGCACCATGTCTTGAAGGTACCGCCGAAACTAAGATTACTCTTAATCCAACTGTAACTACATTGGAATTGCCGCTTGTAGAAGCATGGAACATGAGTGAGAAGAACGGCACTGATATTGTTACCGGAACTTATGTTAATAATTCTGCCGTTAAGTTTAATTACGATGCGAAACTTATCCGCAACATGGATTACTACGAAGACCGTTTGTTCTGTGTTTATAATAAGTCTGTAATCCGAGTACTCAGTGCTCGCGACAATGCTCGTTTGCTTTACGACCTCAGCAACGAAGGTGTGTCGGGTGGTGCCGTGGCTCTCGCCGATGTAAAAGAATTTGATGGCAAGATTATCGCCTGCAACATTATTCTAAGCACATCTGCCACCAAAACTCTCAAGATTTACATTTGGGATGATGTGCTCAACTATGACCAATCTAAGAATGCTCCGACAGTTGTGTCTATTGATGTAACATCTTTGTTTGACACCTATGGAATTACTCGTATTGGTGATTATGTTGAGTGCGATGGAAATTGGAACAGTGGACGCCTCATTTTTGCTGCACTCAAGGATAAAGATGATGGAAAGACATATCCGAAAATCTTTGAATTCCCTATAAGCGAAGGAACAATCAGCGCTCCAACCAGTGCTCCTGCATCACCTTACTCGGTAACTACAGATGGTACTACTACCACAAATGAATATCTCTATTGCGGAAATTCTTTGCGTGCTACTCCTACTTACTATGGCTATATGCTTAACGCTGCCGGTATTCTCCCCACAAAGGTTCATTATAATCATGGTGAGTTTGCCAATGGCTTGATTGCCGACCAAATGATGAACTATGAGAAATGGGGTAACACATATCGTCAGTTTGAATACAAAGCTGATGGTGAGAATGTCAATACTTATGCATTGATGCTCGACTATGCGTCGCCCGAATATGACAGCAATAACAATATCATTGAAGGCACTGCATATCGAGGCGGAAATATGAAGTTGTTCCAGATCATCGATGGTACACAAGATGAACCAAGAACTTGGGATAAATTTACCTTCAAACAACCTACACAATTGGGTATGTTCCCCTATGAAGGCTTGTCGGATGTAAACCAAAATGTAAACAGCACAGGTAACATCTGTGTTAACACCGATGGCGGTTCATATCTCGAGGCTTGGATTCTCTGCACCAACCAAGGTATTGCTTTCTACCGCTTGGGTACAGAACTTGGCACAGGCGTTGAGGGCACATTCAGCGACGAGGCTGTTGAGAAAGAGGTTAAATCGGTAGAATATGTCAACATGATGGGACAACGCTCACTCAAGCCATTTGAGGGCGTGAACATCGTGGTAACCACCTTCACCGATGGCACCACCAAAGCTACCAAGACAATGAAATAGCAATTCATAATAAGTAAATTTTTTCGTAACTAAGGCGTGCCCCCGGGCACGCCTTTTTGCGTCTTCCCCCCACCCGCTGCAGCAAAGCAGCGACCTCGAAGCCGCCATCCCACACTCACCCGCATCGGCAGCTTCGATTGGCAGAAAGCCACAGCGTGGCGTGCCCGACCATAACCCCGCACTTACGCAGTTGTGCGGGGATTGCAAGAAAGTAAGAAAAGCGTGCCAAAGGTACGCCCCCGTAGCCACCTCCGCTGCAACAAAGCAGCGACCCCGAAGCCGCCATCCCACACTCACCCGCATCGGCAGCTTCGATTGGCAGAAAGCCACAGCGTGGCGTGCCCGACCATAACCCCGCACTTACGCAGTTGTGCGGGGATTGCAAGAAAGTAAGAAAAGCGTGCCAAAGGTACGCCCCCGTAGCCACCTCCGCTGCAACAAAGCAGCGACCCCGAAGCCGCCATCCCACACTCACCCGCATCGGCAGCTTCGATTGGCAGAAAGCCACAGCGTGGCGTGCCCGACCATAACCCCGCACTTACGCAGTTGTGCGGGGGTTGCAAGATAATAAGAAAATGCGTGCCAAAGGTACGCCCCTGTAGCCACATCCGCCACGCCGGCGCCACGGTTTTTCGGCAATTGTTGAAATTTTTGAAAAATAATTGCGAAAAAATTTGGTAGATTCGACAAAAAGCAATAACTTTGCACTCGCAATCCAACGCAAGGTGCCATAGCTCAGTTGGTAGAGCAAAGGACTGAAAATCCTTGTGTCCCCGGTTCGATTCCTGGTGGCACCACATGAAGGACGGTAGGAATTCCCTATCGTCTTTCCTTTTATCCCCACACCACCGCCACCACCGCGCCGCCCGCCCGGCATCCGCAATCGAAAATTTTGCATAACCTATCATAAAATGAAGAAAAAGTGCTATCTTTGCATATTATATGATAAGTTGACGATATGACAAAGAGCACAATGGGGACAAAACTGCCCCGAAAACTGGAGCAGAAGATGCATATTGTGGGGGAGCAAATCAAGCTTGCCCGTTTGCGTCGCAATCTAAGCATTGCGCAGGTGGCTGAGCGAGCCACTTGTTCGCCACTCACCGTTTCTCGCATCGAAAAAGGAGTGCCGACGGTGGCTATAGGCATCTATCTGCGGGTGTTGTATGCCCTGCAGCTCGACGATGACATCCTCTCGTTGGCAAAAGACGACGTGCTCGGCAGTGCGCTGCAAGACATGAACCTCCCCCGGCGCGAAAGAGCCTCAAAAAAGAATAACCCATGAAAAAGTTATATGTCTATGCCGATTTTGATTGGCTAAAAGAAATTGAGTTGATAGGAGAACTTGGCTACGAATCGCTTCGCGGCTCAGACAGTTATAGCTTCAAGTTTGCCGATAGTTGGATAAAACAGTACAATTCAATAAATCTTAGTGATGATTTGAACAATTATCCGGGCATACAATACACTCGTCGTGATAAGGATATCTTCGGTTGTTTTGCCGATGCCCTTCCGGACAGATGGGGACGAACATTGCTGTATCGCCGCGAGCAGATATTGGCACAAGAGGAGAGTCGCCCAGTTCGCCGACTTTCGTCGTTTGATTTCCTGACCGGTATCGACGATTTTGCGCGTATGGGTGGTTTTCGATTCAAGGAAACACCCGAAGGCGAGTTTTTAAATACCAATAACACTTTGCGTATTCCTCCTATTACAGAACTGCGAGAACTCATTGCCGCAAGCAAGGAGATAGAGCTTGGCGAAGAAAGGTGCATCCTTCCGGAGAAAAAATGGATAGTACAACTTGTGCATCCCGGCTCTTCGCTTGGTGGCGCAAGACCGAAAGCCAATGTCGTGGATTGCGACCGTAGAATATATGTCGCAAAGTTCCCCTCGTTGAAGGATGACTACGATGCGGGACTTTGGGAACATTTCTGCCATCTGCTCGCCAAAAACGCTGGAATCAATGCTGCTGAAACAAGGGTTATAGCCACCAACGACAAGCACCACACTCTGCTTTCGCGTCGCTTTGACCGAACGGATGAAGGTAGGAGAATACATTTTGCATCCGCAATGACTCTACTTGGATTGAGCGATGGAGACAATGCTGCGACCGGCAATGGCTACTTGGATATTGTAGATTTTATCTTGAGCGGTTGCACCGATGTTGATGCCAACTTGCGGGAGCTTTTTCGTAGAGTCGCTTTCAATATTTGCATAGGCAATAGCGATGACCATTTCCGTAACCATGGTTTTTTGCTCACTGCGAAGGGGTGGACTCTATCGCCTGCATACGATATGAATCCCACGCTTAATGACCACCAAAGCCTGCTCATTAATAGCAAGACCAATAAAGCCGATTTGTCGATTCTGCTTAATTCTTGTGATGAGTATATGCTCACTGAGGAAGTCGCCAAAGATATTATTAAAGGCGTTGTTGCTGCAGTTGAGGAGTGGCGTACATTGGCAGGTAAATTAGGCGTTGCAAAGCGAGAAATGAGTTTGTTTGAGGGGGTGTTCAACAGCCGAATCGCCTGCAGATTTTAGCCGCGTTGCGTTGTTATGCCAATAGGCTTAACTTTTCGGCAATGATAGCCTTGAATGCCTCTTTCATTTCGCTTGGCAGGAACGAAAGGTCGATAAACTCAAACCATCCGTCTTTTGCCCTCGCAAATTTGGTAAAGATGTTATTTATAACCTTGTCGTTCAATCCCGATGCTTGCATTGAAGCAACAAAATCGGATTTTTTAATTTTGCGTTTCTTGCCGTTTAGTGTTAGAGCCAATTCTTCGGTGTCTTCGGGCATAACCAATGCAGTTGAGAGCATATCGTATGCCGGAGTAAGCACATATTTCCCTTTCTCCTTGCTATATAGCGAGAAGTTTTTAAGGTGCATATCGGCATTGCCCGTAATCCAGGAGAAAACCACCTGCTCCCAATAGTTTACCATGTCCAACTTGGGCATAGCAGAGAATCGCAGTATCGCCTTGGCAATCTGTTCGTATGAGCCTTTATACTTATGCTCCGTAAGCCGTTCCGTGAGTTGGCACATATCCTCCATTGGCAACTTGCCACCATCGTCCGTGCGGTCGATACGTCCGGTTATATAACATAACTCTCCATCTGCAAAACGTACAAGACTGTGAGGCACAACCGGTATCTTTGCCAGCTCTGCAAGGTGCATAGTCAAATCCTCTAATTCGGGCAAATGAGCAAAGCGGTCGGTTTGCGGTTTCAATATGTATCGCCCCCATAGTCCGACAATGGTGAAACGCTCAGGCTCGTTCTTGCCGCCCTTGTTTATATCGAGCGACAGCTTAGCCTGAACGCCTGTCAAGGTTGTTTGGCTGCGGATAACCTGCCGGGCAAGGTCGGTGAGGTTTTCGCGCGTGTATGGCAATTCCGGGACGCTCGGCGTGCCAAACATCTTTTTTGAACAACTCTTGTGAAAATCTTTTTCACCGTCGTTCAACTCCTTATAACAATATAGACACTTTGCCATACTACTCCTCGCTGATTATGGGTTCGACACCTACAGCACCAATACAATCTTTGCAACACGCAAGCAGCAGCGACATGCGGTCGCGGGCATCTATCTTCCAATTCTTCTCGGCAATATCCAGAAGCCAGCCTTCGGGAATCAAGCCATCGAAAAACGGGAATAACACCTTGTCGCGATAAGGCTTGTCGCTCAACGGCAAGGTGAGGCTGATAGCCTCGGCATCGGCAGATGCCAAATAGTTGGCATTATATTCAAAAGTGTAGCCGGATTCATCTTCTGTGAGGATGCCGGCTTTTATGCCACGCAAATACACAAGGGCTTGGGTCATGGCTCATTGGGTTTAGGCATTGGCACGACACCTACCTCGCTACCAAAGAGGTTTAATATCTGGTTCACTTTATCGAGGCGCAAGGTGTGCTTGCCTTGTTCCAATTCTCGAACAAGACGCAATCCCACTCCCGACTTCTCGGAAAGGTCCACCTGTGTGAGATTGTACTTCTTGCGCATCGCCTTCACATATTTAGAAAGTGTTGTCTGCTCCATAGATGTTAAAAATTATACTCTATCGGG